>NZ_JBEXKG010000074.1:0-37549 GCF_040609555.1 Streptomyces sp. NPDC004658 | reverse complement strand
GGCCAGGGTGAGCGCCAGCCGGGCCGCGACCGCCGACGCGACGGCCGCCACGGCACCCCGGGCCCAGGAGCCGCCGTAGAGCTGCGCCAGCACGGCGACCTGGGCGAGCAGCACCAGGACGAGGGTGAGCACCCCGAACGGCCCGATGTCCGACTGCTTCATGATCCGGAGCGCGTCCTCGGCGGGCTTGCCGCTGCCCAGCCCGTCGGCGGTGTCGGCGAGCCCGTCCAGATGCAGCCCGCGGGTCAGCGCGGCCGGTACGGCGACCGAGGCGACGGCGGCGAGCAGCGGGCCCGCGCCGAGGAAGAGCAGCAGCAGGCCGAGTCCGGCCGCGCACCCGCCGACGACCAGCCCGGCCAGCGGCGCGCACAGCATGCCCCCGCGCGCGGCCCCCCGGTCCCAGCGGCGCACCCGGACCGGCAGCACGGTGAGCGTGCCGAAGGCGAAGCGGAGTCCGTCCCGGAGGGAGGACGGGGGAGTCGGGGAGGACGGGGACGACGTGAGCACCGGCGCAGGGTATCCGGCGACCGGCCCGGCCGGGAGGGATAAAGTGCGCACATGGGGCACTGGTGGGTGCGGAACATCGTCGAGCCGGGCAAGCTTCCGCTGCTGCTGGCCCTCGCCGCCTTCGTGCTGACCTTCGCCGTCACCCGGGTCATCACCCGCCTGATCAGGGCGGGCAAGGGGCCGTTCGGGAACGTCGAGGCGGGCGGGCTGCACATCCACCACGTCGTCCCCGGGGTCGTCCTCACCGTCGTCGGCGGGTTCGGCGCGGTGGCCAGCGACCGGCACGGCGCCGGCGGAGTCGTCTCGGCCGTGCTGTTCGGCATGGGAGCGGGCCTGGTCCTGGACGAGTTCGCGCTGATCCTGCACCTGGACGACGTCTACTGGACCGAGGAGGGCCGCAAGAGCGTCGAGGCCGTCGTGCTCACCGCCGCCCTGGTCGGCCTGTTGCTCGCCGGCTTCGTCCCGTTCGGCGTCAACGACCTCTCCCGGCAGGAGCTGGCCGACCGCGGCACGGTCATCTCCAACATCGTCGCGAACTTCCTCCTGTCCCTGGTCGCGCTGCACAAGGGCAAGGCCCGCACCGCGCTCTTCGGGGTGATCGTGCCGCTGGTGGCGCTCGTCGGCGCGCTCCGGCTCGCCCGTCCCGGCTCGCCGTGGGCCCGCCGCTTCTACGGCCGCCGCCCCCGCGCCCGCGCCAGGGCCGCTCTGCGCGCCTACCGGCACGACCGCCGCTGGGCACGGCGAAGCCGCGCCGTCCAGGACTGGATCGGCGGCAAGCCCGACCCACGCCCGGCACGCCTGCCCGGTCACCGTTGACCGGGGCGCGAGGGGAGAGGGCCGTGGCGCGGGGTCGCGTGCCGTAGGCGCGGTCCAGCTCGGCCGTCCCGGCTCGCCCGTGTCGGCTCGCCGTGGGTCCGCCGCTTCTACGGCCCCGCGTCTACCGGCATGACCGCCGTTCAGGGCTGGATCGGCGGCAAGCCCGCCCCACGCCCGGCACGCCTGCCCGGTCACCGTTGACCGGGGGCGCGAGGGGAGAGGGTCGTGGCGCGGTGCCGCGTGCTGTCGGCGCGGTACGGCCCGGCCGTGTCGGCTCGCCGCTTCTGCGGCCCCCCGGGCCTGCCGGCACGACCGCCGTCTAGGGCTGGATCGGCGGCAGGCCCGGCCCCCGGCCGGACAGGGCCGTGGCGCGGTGCCGTGAGGCCGTCAGCAGGCACAGCAGGCCCACCGCCATCAGCGCGGCCAGGTGCTCCTTGCCCGCCAGGTTCTCCTTGAGCAGCACCTCGACGACCATCGCCAGCGTCACCGCGCCCGCCGTCGTGTAGGCGCCGTACCGCCAGCACACGAACACCGCGAGCCCCACGACGGCCGCGGACGGGCCGGTGTCCACCACCTGGCCGTCGGTCCACGGCAGCCCGAACGGGGCGTGCGCGCCCAGGGTGATGCCGAGGCGCGCGTACAGGGTTCCGGCGAGCGTGGCGACGTAGGCGATGGTCAGCGTCCGCCACCAGCCCAGGCACAGCTCGGCGATCCCGAACACCAGCAGGATCTGTGCCAGCGCCCCCCACACCGGCAGGTCCAGCGCGGGCACGAACAGCGACAGGGGGGTGCGCAGCAGGGCGAGCCACAGCGGGTCGTCGGCCCGTACGGCACCCAGGTCCTGCACCAGCCGGTAGCCCCACGGCTGGTTCTGCACGTACTGCAGGAGCGCCGTCAGGCCCACCGCCGCCAGGGTCAACGGGGCCGCCACCAGGCCGCGTCCGCGCAGCGGGTCGCGCACGGCGGCGTACAGCGGCCCCCACTCGGCACGGGCCCACCGGGCCGGCGTCCTCATCGGACGCCCCTCCTCGAACGTTCCCCCGTCGAGCGTTCCGGCCATCGAGCGTTCCCCCGTCGAGCGTGTCTCATCGATGCGTGTCCAGGTGCCTGCGGTGCAGCCACTTCGGCAGTCCCGGCGCCTCCAGGAAGCCCTCCGCGCGGGCCGAGGCGAGGCCGATGCGCGGCAGGTCCGCGCTCTTCTCGAAGAGCAGGAACCGCGGCTCCCAGATGGGCCGGTACTTGGCGTTGGCGCGGTACAGCGACTCGATCTGCCACCAGCGCGAGAAGAAGCTGAGCAGCGACCGCCACAGCCTCAGCACCGGTCCCGCACCGAGGCGCGCGCCACGTTCGAAGACCGACCTGAACATCGCGAAGTTGAGTGAGACCTGCGTGATCCCGATCTCGTCGGCCCGCCGCAGCAGCTCGATGACCATGAACTCCATGAGCCCGTTGTCGGAGTCCCGGTCCCGCCGCATCAGGTCCAGGGACAGCCCGTGCGGCCCCCACGGCACGAAGGACAGCAGCGCCCGCGGCCGGCCCTCGGCGTCCGTGCACTCCAGCATCACGCACCGGCCGTCCTCGGGGTCGCCGAGCCGGCCGAGCGCCATGCTGAAGCCGCGCTCGGTGGCGCCGTCCCGCCAGTCGTCGGCTCGCTCCACGAGGCGCGCCATCTCGTCGGCCGGGATGTCCTCGTGCCGGCGGATGCGCACCCGGTACCCGGCCCGTTTCACCCGGTTGTACGCCTGCCGCACGGTGCGCATCGCCCGGCCCTCCAGGGTGAAGTCGGCGACCTCCACGACCGCCTCGTCCCCGAGTTCCAGCGCGTCGAGTCCGTGCCGGGCGTAGACGGTCCCGGCCTCCTCGCTCGCCCCCATGACCGCCGGGATCCACCCGTGCGCCCGCGCCTGGGCGAGCCAGGGGACGATCGCCCCCGGCCAGGCCTCCGGGTCCCCGATCGGATCCCCGGACGCGAGACTCACCCCGCCGACCACCCGGTAGGCGACGGCGGCCTTCCCGGTCGGCGACCACACCACGCTCTTCTCCCGGCGCAGCGCGAAGTAGCCGAGCGAGTCGCGGTCGCCGTGCCGCTCCAGCAGTGCCCGCAGCCGCTTCTCGTCCTCCTCGCCGAGCGGGTCGACGGCCCGCCGGGACCGGAAGGCGGCGTAGAACACGGCGAGGACCAGGGCGGTGCTGAGCACGTTGATCGCCACGTTGGCCCAGTTGGGCGGGTCGATCCCGGGGAAGTGGGACTCCTCGGCGGCCACCGACACCAGGCGCAGGGTGCCGTAGTGCCAGCGCTCCGGGAACGTCGAGCGGGCCGCGTCCGGCGCCTGGTTGGTGACCGTCACCAGCAGCCCGGCCAGCAGGCTCGCCGCCGCCCCGCCGCCGACGGCCACCGTGGCCGCGAGCCGGGGATTGGACCGGTCGCCCTTGGCGTAGAACTCCCGGCGGCCGGCGAGCAGCGCGCCGACGAAGGCGGCCGTCAGCGCGAGGGAGACCCAGTTCTGCGGGTACCGGCGGATCTCCGGGAAGGCCATGGCGAACGCGAACAGCGCCAGGAAGAGCCCGCTCATCACCAGGTTGAGGATCCACGCCGCCCGCTTGCGGCGCCGCATGGTGATCGCGAGGAACGCGGTGAACACACCGGAGGCGAAGCCGGCCGTCAGCAGGTACGGCGTGAAGAAGTCGTCCTGGTTGTGCCGGCGCACGTCCTGGCCGAGCGAGACCCAGACCGCGCTGAGGAAGTTGACGAAGGCGACGGTCCGCAGGTACCAGACGGCGAACGCGGCGGCCCTCCGAGAGGCCCCGGTGGACCGCCGCGCCCGCTCACCCGTCCGCGCCGCCTCGGCTCGCTGCTCCACGGCAATTCGGACATCTCCCATGGGTCAGGATCATATGGGTGCGGCTCCGGCGAACCGCACTTTTCAGCCTGTCGGCGGCACCGGCCTCACCTTTCCTTCTCCTCCTCCGGCTCCTCCCCGGCCGCCGGCCTCACGGGCAGCTCCGCGGCCAGCGCGGCGGCGCTCCGCACCAGCGGCAGCGCCAGCAGCGCGCCGACGCCCTCGCCGACCCTCACCCCCTGCTCCAGCAGCGGTTCCAGGGCCATCCGGTCCAGCGCCTTCGCCTGCCCCGGCTCCCCGCTGTCGTGCCCGGCCAGCCACCAGTCGGGCGCCCGGAAGGCGACCCGCTGCGCGACCAGCGCGCACGCGGCGGCCACCACTCCGTCGAGGATCACCGGCAGCTTCCGCACCGCGCACTGGAGCAGGAACCCGGTCATCGCCGCCAGGTCCGCCCCGCCCACGGCCGCCAGCAGCTGCAGCTGGTCCCCGAGCACCGGCCGGGCCCGCCGCAGCGCGTCCCGGATCGCCGCGCACTTGCGCATCCACGCCAGGTCGTCGATCGCCTCCCCGCCCCGCCCGGTCACCGCGGACGCGTCGGTGCCGCACAGCGCGGCGATCAGCACCGCCGCCGGCGTGGTCCCGCCGACGCTGACATCGCCGAGCACCACCAGGTCGGTCCCCGAGTCGGCCTCCTCGTCGGCGACCGCGACACCCGCCCGCAGCGCGGCCTCGGCCTCCTCCAGGGTGAGCGCGTCCTCGATGTCGATACGGCCGCTGCCCCGCCGCACCCGGTGCCGCACGACGTCCTTCGGGAAGGCGTCCGGCGCGCAGTCCAGGGCCATGTCCACGACCCGTACGGGCACCTCCAGCCGGCGCGCCAGCACGGCCACCGGGCTCGCGCCCTCCAGCACCGCGCGCACCAGCTGTTCCGCACCGCCCGCGGGCCGTGCCGACACGCCGAGCTCCGCCACGCCGTGGTCGCCGGCGAACAGCACCACCCGGGGCCGCTCGACCGGGCGCACCGGCACGGTGCCGCGCGCGGCGGCCAGCCATTCGCCCAGCTCGTCCAGGCGGCCCAGCGCTCCCGGCGGCACGATCTGGCGCTCCCGCCGGGCCTCGGCGTCACGGCGCACGCCCCCGTCCGGGCGCTCGATCAGATCGGTGAAGTCGTCCAGATTAAGGCTGCTCATTCGCCGAACAGTACCGCCAGCGGGCGAACGCGCCCGCGCCACATCGCCACCACACCCCCACGACGTCTTTGCACCTCACAGCGTGATCCCATACGTTCCGGTTTGCCGCGGAATGTCGCACAGGGAGCACGCCCATGCCGACCTCGCCCCTCACCCCGCAGATCACCACCCCCCACGACCCCTTCCAGGAGCCCCGCCGCGAGGACTGCCCCTGGTGCGGTTCCCCCCGCCTGCGCACCCGGCTGCGCGCCCCCGACCCGCTGCGCCACCGGGCGGGCAGGTTCGTCCTCGACGCGTGCCGGGACTGCGGCCACGCCTTCCAGAACCCCCGGCTCAGCGCGGAGGGACTCGCCTTCTTCCACCGCGACTTCTACGAAAGACACCTGGCGGAGTTCGCCGCGCAGGTCCTCCCCGCCCGGGCGGTCCGCCGCCGGCACCGCGGCGCCGCCCGGCGGCTGTCCGCGCTGCGGGAACCGGAGAGCTGGCTCGACGTCGGCACCGGCCACGCCCGGTTTCCCGAGGCGGCGAAGGAGTTCTTCCCCTACACCAGCTTCGACGGACTCGACCCGACGGCCCGGGTGGAGCAGGCGCTGCTGGAGGGGCGGGTGGAGGAGGCGCACCGCGGCTATCTCACGACCCCCGGGATGGCTGCCCGGCTGCGCGCCCGCTACGACGTCGTCACCATGTTCCACCATCTCCAGCACGCCCCCGACCCGCGCGCCGAACTGCGCGCCGCGCTGACCGTGCTGCGCCGCGGTGGCCACCTGGTCGTCGAAGTCCCGGATCCGCGTTGCCTGTTCGCCACGCTGCTGGGCAGATGGTGGCTGCCGTACGGCCAGCCGCGCCACCTGCACCTGGTGCCGCTCGCCAACCTCCGTGCGGAACTGCGGTCCCTGGGCTGCACGATCCTGGTCACGGACCGCGCGGCCCCGCACGTGCCGTACGACCTCTCGGCGGCCGTCGCCCTCGCCGTGGCCCAGGCCCACCCGGTCGTCCAGCTCGCGGCGATCCCCGTCCAGGCCCTGGCCGCGGCCCTGGACCACGGGGGCGCCCCGCTGTTCCGCCGCACCCGCTTCTCCAACGCCTACCGGGTGGTGGCGCGCAAGGACGGGGGATGACGGCGGTCCGCCGGGCGGGTGCCCGCGGGGGCGCGGCCCGTCAGCCCCTCAGCACCAGCGCCTGGCCCGCCACCACCAGCAGGACCTGCTCGCACTCGTTCGCGAACGCCGCGTTCAGCCGGCCCAGTTCGTCCCGGTAGCGGCGGCCGGAAGCCGTCGCCGGGACGATGCCGGAGCCGACCTCGTTGGACACCGCCACCACGGTCCGCCGGGTCCCCCGCACCGCGGCCGTCAGCTCCCGCACCCGCTCCCGCAGCGCCTTCTCACCCCCGCCCGCCCACGCCGCGTCGTCCCACGCCTCCACGGAATCCATCGCGTCCGTCAGCCACAGCGACAGGCAGTCGATCAGCACCGGCGGCCCGTCCTGCGCGAGCACCGGCACCAGGTCCGTCGTCTCCGCCGTACGCCACGACCCCGGCCGCCGCTCCCGGTGCACGGCCACCCGGGAGGCCCACTCGGTGTCCCCGCCCCGTGTGCCGCCCGTCGCCACGTACAGCACCTCCGGGAACGTCTCCAGCCGCCGCTCCGCCTCCACCGACTTGCCCGAGCGCGCCCCGCCCAGCACCAGCGTCCGCCGCGGCACGTCCGGCACCTCCTCGTACGCCCCGACCACCAGCGTCGTACCGTCCGGCACCGCCCGCGCCCCCGCCGCCGCGAGCCGGCGCCGCAACTCCGGGCCGGGCGGCACGTCGTGGTCCAGGTGGACGGCGAGCACATCCGTCGTGGGGCCGACCGAGCCGGCCGCGCGGAGCCGGGCGAGCGCGTCGGGACGGCCCACGACGTCCGCGAGGAGCATGTCGTACGACTCCGCCGTCGCCCCCTCCAGGCCCGCCGGCGCCCCGCCCGGCGGCAGATACAGCAGCCGCTGCCCGTCCGGCCCGGTCACCGCGTACCCGGTGCCGCCCGCGTCCATCGCCACCGCCCGCACCCGATGCCCCGTCAGCAGCGCCAACTCCCGCCCGTCCGGGACCCGCCCGGGCTGCGGCAGCCCGGCCGGGACCTCCACCGCCGGGCCGTCGTGCGGATGCGACAGCAGCACCTGCCGTACCCCGCCCAGCGACTGCCCGGCGCGGGCCGCCGCGAACGCCGCGCCCGGCGTCAGGTCCAGCAGCAGCGTCCCGTCCACGAGCGCCGCGGTCGCGGCCCGCGCGTCCGGCCCGAGCGCGCTCGCGCACGCGGCACAGGAACAGTCGGGGCGAGGCAGTCCCGCCGGGGCACCGGTACCGAGCAGAGTCACGTCCACGGACTGATTTTCGCCTGCCCCCGAACGTCTCGCGCGACCGGCCACCCGGATGATCCACCGCCTCTAACGGCGGGCCCGGTGCAGCGCATACGCTGCGGGGGCAGGTGTCGGATCGAAGGAGGCCCAGATGACGGCATGGACGTGGCGGTTCGAGAAGGCCGACGGGACGGAGGTCCAGCCGGCCGTGCAGCCCGAGGAGTTCACCACGCAGGGGGATGCCGAGTCCTGGATCGGCGAGCACTGGAAGGCACTGCTGGACGGCGGGGCCGACCAGGTGCGGCTGTTCGAGGAGACGAACGAGATCTACGGGCCGATGAGCCTGCACGCCGACGCGTGACCCGACAGTGAACGGGGTGAGGAGGGGGCACCCTCCTCACTGCTCGCCCAGTGTCACCTCGACCGTCTTCTCGGTGCCGTCCCGCTGGTAGGTCACCGTGGTGCGCCGGCCCGGCTTGTCGTCCGCCAGCGCCTCGGCGAGTGAGGTGATGGTGGTGACGGGCCGGTCACCCACCGCGGTGATGATGTCGCCGGCGCGCAGGCCCGCCCGGTCGGCCGCGCCGCCGGCGCGGGCGGTGACCACCGCGACCCCGCTCGGCTGGTAGCGGTCGTTCACGACCGTCCGCGCGGTGATGTCCAGGGCCGCCCGCCCGGACTCGACGACCTTCCCCTCCCGGACGATCTGGTCGGCGACCGTCCGCACCATGGACCCCGGGATCGCGAACCCGATGCCGGGCGCCGCGCTGTTCCCGAAGGTCGGGTCGGCCGCCGCGAGCGTCGGGATGCCGATCACCCGCCCGTCGAGGTCGACGAGCGCGCCGCCGCTGTTGCCGGGGTTGATCGCGGCCGAGGTCTGCACCATGTTCGCGATCGTCGCGCCCGTACCGCCGCCCGAGTCACCCTCGCTGACGGTCCGTCCGGTCGCCGAGACGATGCCCTGGGTCACGCTGGACGACAGCCCGAGCGGCGACCCCATGGCCAGCACGATCTGACCGACCTGCACCTTCTCGGTCTCCCCGAACACCGCCGGCTTCAGCCCGTCCGGCACCTTGTCCAGCCGGACCACGGCGAGATCCTGCTCGGGGTAGGAGTAGACCAGGCTCGCGGTGAGCGGTTCCTCGTTGTTGGCCGTGGTCACCTGGAAGGTCTTCTCCGACCCGACCACGTGCGCGTTGGTGACGATGTGCCCCTTGTCGTCGTACACCACCCCGGAGCCCAGGTCCCGGCTCGCCTGGATCTGCACGACCGACGGCAGGACCTCCCGGATGACCTTCTGGTACTGGCTCTGCAGGTCGTTCGCGGTCATCGGCAGGGCCGCCCGGGTGGCGGCCGCGGTGTCCCGTCCGGCCTCGGCGGCGGGGGCGGTGCAGCCGGCGGCGAGGGCCGCGCAGCACACCAGGGCCACGGCCAGGACCGCTCTTGGGAGGGCACGCGTGCGGGTACGGGAAGCGTCCATGTCCCGAGTCTCACCGCGCGGTGATCACCCGTCCCGCGCTGTTCCCCCGAACGTGCTCAGCCCCGTACCCCGCACAGGTGCAGCAGCGCGGCCACCCCGCGGTAGGGGTCCGTGCGGCCGGCCCGCTCCTCGACCGCGAGCAGTGTCTCCAGGTCGTCCGGGACCGCCGCGCCGTCCGCCGCCGTGTCCGTGAAGACCCGGACGCCGTACCAGGCGTGCAGCGGGGCGGCGATGCCGTCGAGGGTGGCGGTGAGGGCCGCGAGCCGGTCGGCCCGGACGTCGAGACCGAGGCGGTTGCGGTAGGAGGTGGTGTCGAAGGCGGCCAGGGCGGAGGACCAGTCCCCGGACAGGCCCGGCCGCATGGCGAGCGCGTCGCCGTTGCGGACCAGGAGGGAGAGGAGGCCGCCGGGCGCCAGCACCCGGGCCAGGCCCGCCACCAGCGGATCGGGCTCCTCCACGTACATCAGCACGCCGTGGCACAGCACCACGTCGAAGCTGCCCGGCAGGAAGTGCACACCGGTGTCCCGCCCGTCGCCCTGCACCAGCCGCACCCGCTCCCGGATGCCCTCCGGCTCCCGGGCCACGGCCTCCCGCGCGGCGGCGATCATCGTCGCGTCCTGCTCGACCCCGGTCACATGGTGGCCGAGCCGGGCCAGCCGCAGCGCCTGCGTGCCCTGGCCCATCCCCACGTCGAGCACCCGCAGCCGCTGCCCGACCGGGAACCGCCCGGCTATCTGCTCGTCCAGCTGCCGGGTCACCAGTTCCTGGCGTACGACATCCCGCAGGCCGCCCAGCTTCTCCAGCCAGGCATCGGCCGCGCCCCCGGTGAAAGCGTCAGCGCTCAGGGCCGCTCTCCGCGCTTGACCTGCGGCTTCGGCAGCCGGAGCCGGCGTACCTGCAAGGACCGCATCAGCGCGTAGGCGACGGCGCCGCGCGTGTTCTCGTCCGGGAAGCGCTCCCTCAGCCGCTTCTTCAGCCGGAAGCCGCTGACCGCCCCGTCCAGCACGATCAGCACGATCACGATCAGCCACAGCAGCAGCGCGATGCTCTGGATCGCGGGCACCCGCACCACGCTCAGCACCAGGATGACCACGGCGAGCGGCAGGAAGAACTCCGCCACGTTGAACCGCGAGTCCACCCAGTTCCGGGCGAACTTGCGGACCGGGCCCTTGTCCCGGGCCGGCAGGTACCGCTCGTCGCCGCTGGCCAGCGCCTGGCGCTGCCGCTCCAGGGCTTGGCGCCGCTCCTCGCGCTGGCGCTTCGCGGCCTCCTTGCGGTTCGTCGGCGTATGGGCGACGCTGCGGCGCTGGGACTGGGCCTCACTGCGCTTGGGCGTGGGCCTGCCCTTCGGGGCCTGCGGGTCGCGGGGCTGCTTGGAGAGGGTCACCGGCGCCTTGTCGGCGGTCGGGGCCTTCTCTTCCTTGGCACGGCTACGGAACACAAAACCCAAGGGTAAGGGCTGCACCGGCATGGACCCCAGTCCGGTGGGGAACGATCCGGCAACACCGGACGTCTCTAGGGGGACAGAGGGGACACACAGAGGGCTTCCGGCGGTGTCAGGGGGGATCACCTACTCCCTGCGCCGGAGCGGTACGCACCGCAGTCGTCCTCGGGGATGAGCGCATCACCCCGCGAACAGTGCGGTAATGGAAGCAGGGCCCGTACTGTGGGTCCTGTCGCAGGATCTGTGAGCTGGAGTCCGTCAGAAGGGGGCGCGCGAAGCCCATGAGCGGTGTCATGAAGCGTATGGGGATGATCTTCCGCGCGAAGGCGAACAAGGCCCTTGACCGGGCCGAGGACCCGCGCGAGACCCTCGATTACTCGTACCAGAAGCAGCTGGAGCTGCTCCAGAAGGTCCGCCGTGGCGTCGCCGACGTGGCCACGTCCCGCAAGCGCCTGGAACTCCAGCTCAACCAGTTGCAGCAGCAGTCCTCCAAGCTGGAGGACCAGGGCCGCAAGGCGCTCGCGCTCGGCCGTGAGGACCTGGCCCGCGAGGCGCTGTCCCGCCGCGCCGCCCTCCAGCAGCAGGTGACGGACCTCGAAACCCAGCACGCGACCCTCCAGGGCGAGGAGGAGAAGCTCACCCTGGCGGCTCAGCGCCTCCAGGCCAAGGTGGACGCCTTCCGTACGAAGAAGGAGACCATCAAGGCCACCTACACCGCCGCCCAGGCCCAGACCCGCATCGGCGAGGCCTTCTCCGGCATCTCCGAGGAGATGGGCGACGTCGGCCTCGCCATCCAGCGCGCCGAGGACAAGACCGCCCAGCTCCAGGCCCGGGCCGGCGCCATCGACGAACTGCTCGCCTCCGGAGCCCTGGACGACCAGTCCGGCATGCACAAGGACGACATCCAGGCCGAGCTGGACCGGCTCTCCGGTGGTACGGATGTAGAGCTGGAACTGCAGCGCATGAAGGCCGAGCTGGCCGGGGGCTCCCCGCAGCAGGCCATCGAGGGCGGCACCGGTCAGGGGCAGTCCCAGCAGCAGCCGCAGGACACCCCGCGCTTCGACAAGCAGTAGCCGGCGCCGGGGCCCGAGCCGAGGAGGCCGACGTGATCGTACGGATCATGGGGGAGGGCCAGGTGACGCTGGACGACTCCCACGTCGTCGAGCTGAACAAGCTGGACGACGAGCTGCTGGAGGAGATGGAGCACGGCGACGAGGAGGGCTTCCGCCGCACGCTCGGCGCCCTCCTCGACTCCGTCCGCCGGCTCGGCACCCCGCTGCCGGACGACGCGCTGGAACCCTCCGAGCTGATCCTCCCGTCGCCGGACGCGACGCTGGAGGAGGTCCGGGAGATGCTCAGCGACGAGGGGCTGATCCCCGGCTGAGCGCTGACGGTGCCCTGGGGCGCGCGGTGCCTGGCGGCCGGGGTGCCTGGCGGCCGGGGTGCCGTGCGGGTCGCGTGGGGCTGGTCGCGCAGTTCCCCGCGCCCCTTCGGGCGCCCTCCCGGGTACCGCGAGTGGCCGGCGCCCTGCCGGCGGCCGGTGCCGGGCCCGTACTGTGGCACACCGTGAGCACTCTCGAACGCGCCCGGTGCGGCCTCAAGGCGCACCCCCTGGCGGCGGACGCGGCGCTCGCCGCCGGCGTGCTGGCCTGCATGTTCGCCGGTTCCTTCGCCGCTCCCCAGGGCCACCACGGTCTGACCTGGGACGCCCACGCCCCCGCCGTCCTCAGTCTCGTCCTCATGCTGGCCGGCGCGGCGGCGCTCGTCTTCCGGCGCCGGGCACCCAAGACGGTCCTCGCCGTCACCGGCACGGTCTCCCTCGTCGAGTGCGTCACCGGCGATCCCCGCGCGCCCGTCGCGATGTCCGCCGTCATCGCCCTGTTCACCGTCGCCGCGAGCACCGACCGCTCCACCACCTGGCGTCTCGGCCTGCTCACCATGACCGTGCTGACGGCGGCGGCCATGCTCGCCGGGCCGCTGCCCTGGTACGCCCAGGAGAACCTCGGTGTGCTCGCCTGGACGGGCATCGGCGCCAGCGCCGGCGACGCCGTGCGCAGCCGCCGCGCGGTCGTCCAGGCCATCCGGGACCGGGCCGAGCGCGCCGAACGCACCCGGGAGGAGGAGGCCCGCCGCAGGGTCGCCGAGGAGCGGCTGCGGATCGCCCGCGACCTGCACGACGTCGTCGCCCACCACATCGCCCTCGTGAACGTGCAGGCCGGGGTCGCCGCGCACGTCATGGACAGGCGGCCCGACCAGGCCAAGGAGGCCCTCGCGCACGTCCGTGAGGCCAGCCGCAGCGCGCTCGACGAACTCCGCGCCACCGTCGGTCTGCTCCGCCAGAGCGGGGACCCGGAGGCCCCCACCGAACCCGCCCCGGGCCTGAGCCGCCTGGAGGAGCTGGCCGACACCTTCCGCAGCGCGGGCCTGCCGGTGTCCGTGGCCCGCGCCGACCAGGGCACCGAACTGCCCGCCGCCGTCGACCTGGCCGCCTACCGCATCGTCCAGGAGGCGCTGACCAATGTGCGCAAGCACGCGGGACCCGAGGCCGAGGCCGAGGTGAGCGTCGTACGCGTCGGGCCGAACGTGGAGGTCACCGTCCTGGACGACGGCCCGGGCAAGCCCGGCGCCCCCGAGGCCGGCCGCGCCCCCGAGGCCGGCGGCGGGCACGGGCTGCTCGGGATGCGCGAGCGGGTCACCGCCCTGGGCGGCACCCTGACCACCGGACCCCGTTACGGCGGCGGCTTCCGCGTCCATGCGATCCTGCCGGTCAAGACGACGACGGCCCAGGGGGAGCCCGTATGACCATCCGTGTCCTGCTCGCCGACGACCAGGCACTGCTGCGCAGCGCGTTCCGGGTGCTGGTCGACTCCGAGCCCGACATGGAGGTGGTCGGGGAGGCCTCCGACGGCGCGGAAGCCGTCCGGCTGGCCAAGGAGCACGGCCCCGACGTCGTCCTCATGGACATCCGGATGCCCGGCACCGACGGCCTCGCCGCCACCCGGCAGATCGGCGCCGACCCGTCCCTCGCACGGGTCCGCGTGGTCATCCTGACCACCTTCGAGGTCGACGACTACGTCGTGCGGGCGCTGCGCGCCGGTGCCTCCGGCTTCCTGGGCAAGGGCAGCGAGCCGGAGGAACTGCTGAACGCCATCCGGGTCGCGGCCGGCGGTGAGGCCCTGCTGTCTCCCGCCGCCACCAAGGGACTGATCGCCCGCTTCCTCGCCCGGGGCGACGACGGCGACGGCCTCGACCCCGTCCGCTCCGAGCGGCTCGCCGCCCTCACCGGCCGGGAGCGTGAGGTCCTCGTGCAGGTCGCCGGCGGCCACTCCAACGACGAGATCGCCGAGCGGCTGGCGGTCAGCCCGCTGACGGTGAAGACGCACGTCAACCGGGCCATGGCGAAGCTGGGCGCGCGGGACCGGGCCCAGCTCGTCGTCATCGCGTACGAGTCGGGGCTGGTACGTCCGAGGACGGACTGATCTCCACCCGCGTCTACTGCGCGCGGAGTAGGGACCCGGTAAAGGAACGGGACCTGGGGCCTACGGAACGGGCCCCCGGCATGGCTCAGGGTGGTCGAGTGGGCGCTCACCTGCGTCCTCGCCGCTTCTGCCGCTCCCAGAAGAAAGACCCTGATCCATGTCCTGGCTGTCCAGGTTCAGCCTCGCGCAACGCGCCCTCGTCGGGCTCGTGTCCCTCATCGCCCTCGCCTTCGGGCTGATCGCGATACCCCAGATCAAGCAGCAGCTGCTGCCCACCATCGAACTGCCCATGGTGTCGGTCATCGCGCCGTACCAGGGTGCCTCGCCCGACGTGGTCGAGAAGCAGGTCGTCGAGCCCATCGAGAACAACCTGCAGGGCGTCGACGGCGTCACCGGTGTCACCTCCACCGCCAGTGAGGGCAACGCCGTGATCATGGCGTCCTTCGACTACGGCAACGACACCGAGCGGATCGTCTCCGACGTCCAGCAGGCCGTGAACCGGGCCCGCAACCAGCTCCCGGACGACGTCGACCCGCAGGTCGTCTCCGGTTCCACGGACGACATGCCGACCGTGGTCCTCGCCGTCACCTCCGACAAGGACCAGCAGGCGCTCGCCGACCAGCTGGACACGACGGTCGTACCGGCCCTGAAGGACATCGACGGCGTCGGCCGCGTCCAGGTCACCGGCGTCCGCGACCTCCAGGTCACCGTCACCCCGGACGACGCGAAGCTCGCGCGGGCCGGCCTCACCCCGGCCGCGCTCGGCCAGGCCCTCCAGGCGGGCGGCGCCACCGTGCCGGCCGGCTCCTTCGACGAGGACGGCGCCAACCGCACCGTCCAGGTCGGCGGCGGCTTCACCTCGCTGAAGCAGATCAAGGACCTGATGGTCAGCGGCGAGGGCGCGAAGCGGCCGGTGCGTCTGGGCACCGTGGCCACCGTGAAGGAGCAGCCGGCCCCGGCCGACTCCCTCACCCGCACCGACGGCCGGCCCAGCCTCGCCGTCACCGTCACGATGGACCGCGACGGCAGCGCGGTCTCCATCTCGAACGCGGTCGAGGACAAACTGCCCGGCCTGCGCGCGGACCTCGGCGCGGGCGCGAAGCTCACGGTGGTCAGCGACCAGGGCCCGGCCGTGTCCAAGTCCATCAAGGGCCTGACCACGGAGGGCGCGCTCGGCCTGCTCTTCGCGGTCCTGGTGATCCTGGTCTTCCTCGCGTCGGTCCGCTCGACGCTGGTGACGGCGGTCTCCATCCCGCTGTCGGTGGTGCTGGCCCTGATCGTGCTGTGGACGCGCGGCCTGTCCCTGAACATGCTCACGCTCGGCGCGCTGACCATCGCCATCGGCCGGGTCGTCGACGACTCGATCGTGGTCCTGGAGAACATCAAGCGGCACCTCGGCTACGGCGAGGAGCGCGGGGAGGCGATCCTCACGGCGGTGCGCGAGGTGGCCGGCGCGGTCACCTCCTCCACCCTCACCACGGTCGCCGTGTTCCTGCCGATCGGCCTGGTCGGCGGCATGGTGGGCGCCCTGTTCGGCTCGTTCAGCCTCACGGTGACGGCGGCCCTGCTGGCCTCCCTGGTCGTGTCGCTGACGGTCGTGCCGGTCCTGTCGTACTGGTTCCTGCGCGCGCCCAAGGGCACCCCCGCGGACGCGGCGCTGGCCCGCCGTGAGGCCGAGGAGAAGGAGGCCGGCAGCCGCCTGCAGCGGGCGTACGTGCCCGTCCTGCGGTTCGCGACGCGCCGCCGGCTCACCAGCGTGCTCATCGCGGTCGCCGTCCTGGTCGTCACGTTCGGCATGTCCGGCCTGCTGAAGACGAACTTCTTCGACCAGGGCGACCAGGAAGTCCTCACCGTCAAGCAGGAGCTGAAGCCCGGTACCAGCCTCGCCGCCACCGACGCGCAGGCCAGGCGGGTGGAGAAGCTGCTCGCCTCCACGGAGGGCGTGAAGGACTACCAGGTCACCGTGGGCTCGTCCGGTTTCATGGCGGCCTTCGGCGGTGGCACCGACACCAACCAGGCGTCGTACCAGGTGATGCTGAAGGACTCCGCGTCCTACGACGACGTGCGCAAGCACCTGGAGGACGGTCTGAAGAAGCTGAAGGGCGCCGGTACGACCACCGTGTCGGCCGGTGACGGCTTCGGCGACCAGGACCTGAGCGTGGTGGTCAAGGCGTCCGACCCCGAGGCGCTGCGGACGGCGGCGGAGCAGGTCCGCTCCACCGTCGCCGGCCTCGACCACGTCACGGACGTCACCAGCGACCTCGCGCAGAGCGTGCCGCGGATCTCGGTCAGGGCGAACGCCAGGGCGGCGGCGGCCGGGTTCGACGACCAGAAGCTGGGCGCCGCGGTGGCGCAGGCCGTGCGCGGTACGACGGCGGCCAAGGCGGTCCTCGACGACACCGAGCGGGACGTCGTCGTGAAGCCGGCCAAGCCCGCGACCACGCTGGCCCGGCTGAAGGCGCTGCGTCTCGGTCCGGTGAAGCTCGGTGACATCGCCACGGTGAAGCTCGTGGACGGGCCGGTGTCCATGACCCGTATCGACGGGCAGCGCGCCGCCACGATCACGGCCAAGCCGACGGGTGACAACACCGGTGCGGTCAGCAGCAGGCTCCAGTCGAAGATCAAGGACCTGAAGCTGCCGGCGGGTGCCACGGCCGAGATCGGCGGTGTGTCCTCCGACCAGGACGACGCGTTCAAGAACCTGGGCCTGGCCATGCTGGCGGCCATCGCGATCGTCTTCATGCTGCTGGTCGCGACGTTCCGCTCGCTCGCCCAGCCGCTGATCCTGCTGGTCTCCATCCCGTTCGCGGCGACGGGCGCGATCGGTCTGCTGGTCGCCACCGGCACCCCGATGGGCGTGCCCGCGATGATCGGCATGCTGATGCTGATCGGCATCGTGGTGACCAACGCGATCGTGCTGATCGACCTGATCAACCAGTACCGGGCGCAGGGGTACGGCGTGGTGGAGGCCGTGATCGAGGGCGGCCGGCACCGGCTCCGCCCGATCCTCATGACGGCGCTGGCGACGATCTTCGCCCTGCTTCCCATGGCTCTGGGGGTCACCGGCGAGGGCGGCTTCATCGCCCAGCCCCTCGCCGTGGTCGTCATCGGCGGCCTGATCACCTCCACCCTGCTGACGCTCCTGCTGGTCCCGACGCTCTACGCGATGCTGGAGCTCCGCAAGGAGCGGCGGGCGAGGAAGCGGGCGGCGAAGAACCGGCCGGCAGGACAGAGGACGCCGGAGCCGGCCGGCGTGTGACGGCATGACGAAGGGCCGGGTCTCCTCGTCTCCTCGGAGATCCGGCCCTTCCACGCTCGGCTAGGGAAGCGCCAGCATCCGCTCCAGGGCCAGCTTGGCGAACGCCTCCGTCTCCTTGTCGACCTCGATGCGGTTGACCAGGTTGCCGTCGGCCAGGGACTCCAGCGCCCAGACCAGGTGGGGCAGGTCGATGCGGTTCATCGTCGAGCAGAAGCAGACCGTCTTGTCGAGGAAGACGATCTCCTTGCCCTCGGGAGCGAAACGGTTCGCCAGGCGGCGCACCAGGTTCAGTTCCGTACCGATCGCCCACTTGGAGCCGGCCGGGGCCGCCTCCAGGGTCTTGATGATGTACTCGGTCGAGCCGACGTAGTCCGCCGCGGCCACGACCTCGTGCTTGCACTCGGGGTGGACCAGCACGTTCACGCCGGGGATGCGCGCGCGCACGTCGTCGACCGAGTCCAGGCTGAAGCGGCCGTGGACCGAGCAGTGGCCCCGCCACAGGATCATCTTCGCGGCCCGCAGCTCCTCGGCCGTGAGCCCGCCGTTCGGCTTGTGCGGGTTGTAGACCACGCAGTCGTCCAGGGACATCCCCATGTCCCGGACGGCGGTGTTGCGGCCGAGGTGCTGGTCCGGCAGGAAGAGGACCTTCTCCCCCTGCTCGAACGCCCAGTCCAGGGCGCGCCTGGCGTTGGAGGAGGTGCAGATGGTGCCGCCGTGCTTGCCGGTGAACGCCTTGATGTCGGCGGAGGAGTTCATGTACGACACCGGGACCACCTGCTCGGCGATGCCCGCCTCGGTCAGCACGTCCCAGCACTCCGCGACCTGCTCGGCCGTCGCCATGTCGGCCATGGAGCAGCCGGCGGCGAGGTCGGGCAGGACGACCTTCTGGTCGTCGGAGGTCAGGATGTCCGCCGACTCGGCCATGAAGTGCACACCGCAGAAGACGATGTACTCGGCCTCCGGGCGCGCGGCCGCGTCCCGGGCCAGCTTGAAGGAGTCGCCCGTGACGTCCGCGAACTGGATGACCTCGTCGCGCTGGTAGTGGTGGCCGAGGACGAAGACCTTGTCGCCGAGCCGGGCCTTGGCGGCGCGGGCGCGCTCGACCAGGTCGGGGTCGGAGGGCGACGGCAGGTCTCCGGGACACTCGACGCCCCGCTCGCTCCTCGGGTCGGCCTCGCGGCCGAGCAGCAGCAGGGCGAGCGGAGTCGGCTGCACGTCGAGCTCCGGGGTCTGGGCGGTGGTCACGACACGCACCCTTTCTACTTTTCGTCTAACTGACGCTATCTATCATAACTGGTTCACGTCACTTTGACGATGGCCATAGCGTCCATGTGACGTGAATCCCGCTCCGGTCCCTCCACAGGCCGCTGTCGGCGCCCGGGAGCATGTGCGAGCATGAAGTCGGAAGCAAAAACGCGACAACGCGACTGCCCGGCCCGGAATGAATCCGCGGAAGCGCCGGTTGCACTCGTCGGCAAGCAGTCTCCGTACAACCCGGGAGAGATGTAGATGTCCGTATCGGACGAGACCACCACCGTCACCGACGGCATCATCCTGACCGACGCCGCCGCGGCCAAGGTCAAGGCCCTGCTCGACCAGGAAGGCCGCGACGACCTGGCGCTGCGCGTCGCCGTCCAGCCCGGCGGCTGCTCCGGCCTGCGCTACCAGCTCTTCTTCGACGAGCGCTCGCTCGACGGCGACGTGGAGAAGGACTTCGGCGGGGTCAAGGTCGTCACGGACCGCATGAGCGCTCCGTACCTCGGCGGTGCCACCATCGACTTCGTGGACACGATCGAGAAGCAGGGCTTCACGATCGACAACCCGAACGCGACCGGCTCCTGCGCCTGCGGCGACTCGTTCAGCTGAGCCGGCGGCCGCGGCGCGAGCCGCACGGTCCGACGGCCGGGAGAGGCGGCGGTCCCCTGCGGGGGGCCGCCGCCTCTGTCTTCCCGCCCGGTCAGCGCGGCTGCGCCGACGCGTCCGGCCGCAGCGAGCCCGGCCTGGCCTTCGGCACCGCCCTGCCGTCCGTGCCGACCACCGTCCGCCCGTCCAGCGGCGCGTCCAGCGTCACGGTCTTCACGTACTCCTTGGCGATCAGGACGCACACCCGGCCCGGCCAGGGCCGCTCGGTGACCGTCACCGTCACCCGGCCGGCGCTCTCCCGCGCCGACGTCCGGTAGTCCGCGCACACCCCGCCGTAGAAGCTCAGGTTCAGCGTCCGCCCGTCGGCCGTGTAGGCGTTCACCCTGACGCTCCGGCTCTTCCCGGGCGCCGCGGACGGCCGGGAGGGCTCCGGCGCCGGAGACGCGGACGCCGAGGTCAGGTACGCCGGGTCGACCGCCGGATACGTCACCGTGAACGCGCCGCCCGCCGCGGAGCCCCGCACCCGGAACAGCCAGGACGGCACCAGCGTCTGCCGCCCCCCGACGGACTGCGCGGCCAGCCCGAACACCGCCTTCTCGACCGTCACCGTGTCCCGGGCCGTCTTCGGCGCCCCGGTGGACGCGCCGCACGGCTGCTCCAGCCGGTCCTTCAGCGGCTCCGGGCTCGCGCACCCCCCGATCCCCATGCGATGGCCGTCCTTCACCGCCCCGTTCATCAACTCCAGCGTCTTCGCCGCGCCCACCACGGGGTACGTGTCACCCTTCACCGGCGTCGCCAGCAGCCCGTGGCCGCCGACCAGTTCGCCGTTGCGGTCGACGGTCAGCCCGGTCGTCCAGCCGTACGTGGGCAGCCCGCCGACCACCGGGTCCGCGTCGACCACCCGCCGGGCCCCCATGACCCGGCCCGCGTCGAGCTTCGCGTCCTCCAGCCCCGCCGCCTCCAGCACCGGTGCCGCCGCCTTCTCGGCCACGGCCGCGCTCACCGGGTCGCCGGCCGGAGCACCCGGGTCCTGCGCACAGACGGTCACTTTCCGGCAGTTGTCGGTGCCGGGCGCGTACCGGTCGAAGCTCCAGCCGCCCGGAGCGTCCCGGTTCACCGTCAGCCTCGGTCCGGAGCCGTCCTGCCCGCCGACCCGCCAGATCCGGCCCTCGGCCACCGGCGCCCCGTCGACCCCCAGCGCCTTCGCCAGCCGGGCCACCCGGTCCCGGCCGACCTCGGCCCCCGGCGCGTACACCGGTGCCGAGCCGGGCCCGCGGGGCAGCTCGCCCCGCGCCACGTACCGGGTGCCGTACGGGTCCGGTTCGCCGGGCGCGACCCCGCCGGTGCCGGTGCCGGTCCAGCCGTCCAGGGTGAGCGGCGGGGGAGTGCCGGCCCCGCCGGGCGCGGCCTGCGCGCCGGTGCGGCCCTCCCCGCCGTCGCTCGCGGCGAGGTAGGCGCCACCGCCGCCGACCAGCAGCACGGCCGCGGTGGCGAGGGCGACGACGACGGCGGTGGGGCGCCGGCCGCCCGTCCGCCCCGGTTCGGCCGTCGTCGGCTGCGGGGTCGCGGGGGACTGGTCGCGCTCCTCGGGGGCGCCGGGGTTCTCGGGCCGCTCGGTGTTCACCGCATCGCTCCTCGCTGGGTCGTGTCCCGCGTCCCCTGCGCGGGGGACGGCGATGGGACGCGGGAGGGGAGCGCGCGGTTCCCGGGCTCGCGCCCCGCGCTCAGTCGCCGTAGTCCGACATCGCGTCCAGCAGCCGGGCGGACCGCGCCGGCACGCTCACCCCGTGGATGCGGGACGGCGGCACCGGCCGGGACTCGGGGTGCTCCGGGACCGCCCAGTGCGGGGCCATCCGGGCGCAGTCGCCGCGCAGCGCGGCGAGGTCGGCGTCGGGATCGGCCGGGGCGGAAGAGGTGACCTTGAGGTTCGTCATGCCCGCACCGTAGGCACGGCCCGGGCTGCGGCAAAAGAGCTACTATCGGGTAGTTTTGCCAGCTTCAGTGGCGGCTTCCGACCGGGTAGCGTGAACTGTCAACCCGCCCACCACCGCCCTTCCCACGAGCGCTCACGCGCGCACCTTCTTATTTCCGCAGGAGAATCCCCGTCGTGCGCATCGCAGTCACCGGCTCCATCGCCACCGACCATCTCATGACCTTCCCCGGCCGCTTCGCCGACCAGTTCGTCGCGGACCAGCTGCACACGGTTTCGCTCTCCTTCCTGGTCGACAACCTCGACGTGCGCCGCGGCGGCGTCGGGGCCAACATCGCCTTCGGCATGGGCCAGCTCGGCACCGGGCCCATCCTCGTCGGCGCCGCCGGCTTCGACTTCGACGAGTACCGCGCCTGGCTCGACCGGCACGGCGTCGACACCGACTCGGTCCGCATCTCCGAGACCCTGCACACCGCCCGCTTCGTGTGCACCACCGACTCCGACCACAACCAGATCGGCTCCTTCTACACCGGCGCGATGAGCGAGGCCCGGCTGATCGAGCTGAAGACGGTCGCCGACCGCGTGGGCGGCCTCGACCTGGTCCTCATCGGCGCCGACGACCCCGAGGCGATGCTGCGCCACACCGAGGAGTGCCGCTCCCGGAACATCCCGTTCGCCGCCGACTTCTCCCAGCAGATCGCCCGGATGGAGGGCGAGGAGATCCGGATACTGCTGGACGGCGCGACCTACCTGTTCTCCAACGAGTACGAGAAGGGGCTCATCGAGTCCAAGACCGGCTGGAGCGACGCGGAGATCCTGGCGAAGGTCGGCCACCGGGTCACCACGCTCGGCTCCCGCGGTGTGCGCATCGAGCGGACCGGCGAGGACCCGATCGAGGTCGGCTGCCCGGAGGAGGAGCGCAAGGCCGACCCCACGGGTGTCGGCGACGCCTTCCGCGCGGGCTTCCTGTCGGGGCTGGCCTGGGGCGTCTCCCTGGAGCGCGCCGCACAGGTGGGGTGCATGCTGGCCACGCTGGTCATCGAGACCGTGGGTACGCAGGAGTACCAGCTGCGGCGCGGGCACTTCATGGAGCGGTTCGTGAAGGCGTACGGCGACGAGGCCGGCCAGGAGGTGCGGGCCCACCTGAGCTGAGCCGCGACTGCTCGTCCGCCACGGTGGGTCCGTCGTCGACCGCGGGTCCGCCGTGGCTGGTCGCGCCCGCGCGGCGGAGCCGCATACGGACCCGGCCCCGCTCCCCTCAGGGGGCTCCGCCCCCGGACCCCCTCAGCTCACCCGGCGCACCACGTACGCCGTTCCCCTCTCCGCCGGCTCCTCCCCGACGTACTCCTGACCCCGCATCTCGCACCACGCCGGGATGTCCAGGCGGGCCGCCTCGTCGTCGGACAGGACCCGCACGGTCCCGCCCACCGGCACCCGGCCGAACACCTTCGCCAGCTCGATGACCGGGATCGGGCAGCGCTTGCCGAGGGAGTCGACGACCAGTTCCTCCGCCCGGACGGCCGTCGTCGGGGCCGGCGCCCCCAGCTTCTCCCGGACGCCCGCCACCGTCTCCGGCAGTACCGCGAGGAACCGCTCCACGTCCTCCTCCGCCGCGCCGGGCGGCAGGGACACCCGTACGTTCCCCTCGCTCAGCACCCCCATCGCCTTCAGCACATGGCTGGGAGTCAGCGTGCTGCTCGTGCAGGAGGAGCCGGAGGAGACCGAGAAGCCGGCCCGGTCCAGCTCGTGCAGCAGCGCCTCGCCGTCGACGTACAGGCAGGAGAACGTGACGATCCCGGGCAGCCGGCGCACGGCGTCGCCGACCACCTCCACGTCCGGCACCAGCTCCGGCACCCGCGCCCGGATCCGCTCCGTCAGCTCCCGCAGCCGTACCGCCTCGCGGGCCGCCTCGGCCCGCACCGCGCGCAGCGAGGCCACGGCCGCCACGATCGCCGGGATGTTCTCGAACCCGGGCGCCCGGCCCGACTCCCGCTCGTCCACCGCTCCTTGAGCGGCGAACCGCACGCCCTTGCGCACGGCGAGCAGCCCGACCCCCGACGGCCCGCCCCACTTGTGCGCGCTGGCCGCGAGCAGCGACCAGTCGCCCTCGACCGGCCCCCAGCCCAGTGACTGCGCCGCGTCCACCAGCAGGGGCACCCCGGCCGCCCGGCACACCTCGGCGACCTCGGCCACCGGCTGGACGGTCCCCACCTCGTGGTTGGCCGACTGGAGGCACGCCAGCGCGGTGTCCGCCCTGAGCGCGTCCGCGTACCCGGCCGGGTCGACGGCTCCCGCCCGGTCGACGGGCACCCGGGTGACGTCCCCGCCGTCCGCCTCGAACACCTCCGCCGAATGGAGTACGGAGGAGTGTTCGACGGACGACACGATCAGGTGGCGTCCGACCCGGCGCCGCCCGGCCAACGCCCCCGCGACCCCCGTGTGTACGGCCCGGGTGCCGGACGACGTGAACACCACCTCGTCCGCCCGGCAGCCGACGGCCTCGGCGGCCGCCTCCCGCGAGGCGTCCAGCAGCATGCGCGCCTTGCGCCCCTCCCGGTAGAGCCGGGCCGGATCGGCCCATCCCTCGTCCAGAGAGGCCAACAGGGCCTGGCGGGCCACGGGATGGAGAGGACTGGCGGAAGCAGCGTCAAAGTAGGCCATACGGCAACGCTAAACCGCCGGTCAGTGCAGCACCCCGAAGGGGCGCGAGGCACTGCGCGACCAGCCACGACACACCCGCAGCCGCCAATCCAGCGAACCACCCGAGCCAGTAGGCACCCCTCCCCGCGAACCCTCGGAGAGGGTGGGCTAGGGTTTGGTCCGCATAAACATCCAAACCCCTGCCCGACGCAGGGCGGCGACCGACCAGCGAGAAGGCCGCAGCCGACCGCGCGGGCGAGACTCTCGGGAAGGCGCTACGTGAGTCCCAACGGCTCCGACCGCTCGCCGCGGCGCCCGATGCGGCGGAAGCTGCTGCAGGCACTGACCGCGGGCCTGGTCCTGGCGACCGCAACCGGTTGCACATACAAGGACTTCCCCCGCCTTGGCATGCCCACCCCGACCACGGAAGAGGCTCCGCGGATCCTCTCCCTGTGGCAGGGCTCCTGGGCTGCCGCGCTCGCCGTCGGCGTGCTGGTGTGGGGCCTGATCCTGTGGAGTGCCCTCTTCCACCGGCGCAGCCGCACCAAGGTCGAGGTCCCTCCGCAGACCCGGTACAACATGCCGATCGAGGCCCTGTACACGGTGGTCCCGATCATCATCATCTCGGTGCTCTTCTACTTCACGGCCCGGGACGAGTCGAAGCTCCTGGACACCTCGAAGAAGCCCGACGTCACGGTCAACGTGGTCGGCTTCCAGTGGAGCTGGGGCTTCAACTACATCGAGAACGTGCCTGGTTCCTCGGGCGACGCCAGGACCGACAAGAACCTGGACGCCATTCCGGACCAGCTGCGGAACCAGTTCCCGGCCAACGCCGGCGGCGTCTACGACGTCGGCACGCCCGGCACGCGGAACCCGCAGACGAACAACCCCGGCCCGACGCTCTGGCTGCCCAAGGGCAAGACGGTCCGCTTCGTCCTGACCTCGCGTGATGTCATCCACTCCTTCTGGGTGGTGCCGTTCCTGATGAAGCAGGACGTCATCCCCGGTCACACCAATGCCTTCCAGGTGACCCCCAACAAGGAGGGCACCTTCCTCGGCAAGTGCGCCGAGCTCTGCGGCGTCGACCACTCCCGGATGCTGTTCAACGTGAAGGTCGTCTCCCCGGAGCGCTACGCGCAGCACCTCAAGGAGCTCGCGCAGAAGGGGCAGACCGGTTACATTCCGGCCGGCATCGCGCAGACGAGCCACGAGAAGAACCAGAGGACGAACAACCTGTGAGCATCCTCAACGAACCCCAGGGTGCCGCGGCAGCTGAAGGCTCGCACGCCGACGAGCTGCCGGTCCGGCGCAAGCAGCCCGGCAATGTCGTGGTGAAGTGGCTGACGACCACGGACCACAAGACGATCGGCACGCTCTATCTGGCGACGTCGTTCGCGTTCTTCCTGATCGGTGGCGTGATGGCGCTGCTCATGCGCGCCGAGCTGGCCCGGCCGGGCCTGCAGATCATGTCGAACGAGCAGTTCAACCAGGCGTTCACGATGCACGGCACCGTGATGCTGCTGATGTTCGCCACCCCGCTGTTCGCCGGCTTCGCGAACTGGATCATGCCGCTCCAGATCGGCGCGCCCGACGTGGCGTTCCCGCGGCTGAACATGTTCGCCTACTGGCTGTACCTGTTCGGCTCGCTCATCGCGGTGGGCGGCTTCCTCACCCCGCAGGGCGCGGCCGACTTCGGCTGGTTCGCCTACTCCCCGCTGTCGGACGCGGTCCGCTCGCCGGGCATCGGCGCCGACATGTGGATCATGGGTCTGGCCTTCTCCGGCTTCGGCACCATCCTCGGCTCGGTCAACTTCATCACCACGATCATCTGCATGCGCGCGCCGGGCATGACCATGTTCCGCATGCCGATCTTCGTGTGGAACGTGCTGCTGACCGGTGTGCTGGTCCTGCTGGCCTTCCCGGTCCTCGCGGCCGCGCTGTTCGCCCTGGAGGCGGACCGCAAGTTCGGCGCCCACGTCTTCGACGCCGCCAACGGCGGAGCCTTGCTCTGGCAACACCTCTTCTGGTTCTTCGGCCATCCAGAGGTGTACATCATCGCGCTGCCGTTCTTCGGCATCATCAGCGAAGTCATCCCGGTGTTCTCCCGCAAGCCGATGTTCGGCTACATGGGCCTGATCGCCGCGACCATCGCGATCGCCGGTCTGTCCGTGACCGTGTGGGCGCACCACATGTACGTCACCGGCGGTGTGCTGCTGCCGTTCTTCTCGTTCATGACGTTCCTGATCGCGGTGCCGACCGGTGTGAAGTTCTTCAACTGGATCGGCACGATGTGGAAGGGCTCGCTGTCCTTCGAGACGCCGATGCTCTGGGCGACCGGCTTCCTGATCACCTTCACGTTCGGTGGTCTGACCGGTGTCATCCTGGCCTCGCCGCCGATGGACTTCCACGTCTCCGACTCGTACTTCGTGGTGGCCCACTTCCACTACGTCGTCTTCGGCACGGTCGTCTTCGCCATGTTCTCCGGCTTCCACTTCTGGTGGCCGAAGTGGACCGGCAAGATGCTCGACGAGCGTCTCGGCAAGATCACCTTCTGGACGCTGTTCATCGGCTTCCACGGCACCTTCCTGGTCCAGCACTGGCTGGGCGCCGAGGGCATGCCGCGCCGGTACGCCGACTACCTGGCGGCCGACGGCTTCACCGCGCTGAACACGGTGTCGACCATCAGCTCCTTCCTGCTCGGCCTGTCGATCCTGCCGTTCCTCTACAACGTCTGGAAGACGGCCAAGTACGGCAAGCCGGTCGGCGTGGACGACCCGTGGGGCTACGGCCGCTCGCTGGAGTGGGCGACGTCCTGCCCGCCGCCCCGGCACAACTTCCTCACCCTGCCGCGGATCCGCAGCGAATCCCCGGCGTTCGACCTGCACCACCCTGAGATCGCCGCGCTCGAACAGCTCGAGCACGCCGGTCACGGCACCGCCGTCGCGGGCAGCAAGGAGGCCGGCAAGTGAAGATCCAGGGTCGGATGTTCATCTGGCTGAGCGTCTTCATCCTGATCATGGCCATCGTGTATGGCGTGTGGTCGAAGGAGCCGGCCGGTACCACCGCACTGTTCCTGGCCTTCGGCCTGAGCGTCATGATCGGCTTCTACCTGGGCTTCACCGCCCGGCGGGTCGACGCGGGCGCCCAGGACGACAAGGAGGCCGACGTCGCGGACGACGCGGGCGAGCTGGGCTTCTTCAGCCCGCACAGCTGGCAGCCGCTCATGCTGGGCTTCGGCGGCGCCGTCGCCTTCCTCAGCATCGCGGTCGGCTGGTGGCTGATCTACTTCGCCGCCCCGTTCATCGTGGTCGGCATCTTCGGCTGGGTGTTCGAGTACTACCACGGTGAGAACCGCACCCAGTAGACGCGCGACGACGCACCGGGAGCCCGGACCCTCCATCAGGAGGGCCCGGGCTCCCGGCTTTTTCCCCGCCGTCGCGGCGTGTCCTTCCTTTGCCGCAGTGTCGTTCGCTCGTACGAGTTACCTGCCATGCCGGTAAGCTCTCCATCTCATAGCGTGATCATATGAACCACACTCCGCGGACCCGCACCGTCGTCAGCTGCACGCTGCTGGTGGCCGCCCTCGGCGCGGGCGTCACCGCTTGCGGTTCGGACGGCAACCCCCTGTCGGCCAGGCCGTACGACGCAGCGGGCCTGATCTCCTTCAACGGCCCCACCGAAGCGGGGAAGCGGGCCGACCCGGACAAGCCACTGGAGGTGACGGCCAACAGTGACGACGGACGTATCACGGACGTCACCGCCCAGGACTCCACAGGACGCCATGTGGCGGGCGAACTGGCCGCCGACGGCAGCCGGTGGCACAGCACCTCCCCACTGGCCGCCAACGCCCACTACACGGTCACGGTCAGCACCGAGGACGAGGACGGCGCGCCCGGCCGCAAGGTCCTCACGTTCGACACCAGCGGGCCCACCAGCAAGCAGCGCCTGAACGTCACGTTCGGGCCGGAGAAGGGCACCTACGGCGTAGGACAGCCGATCACGGCCCAGCTCGACCACGAGATCAAGGACAAGGCGCAGCGCGCCGTCGTGGAACAAGCCCTGCGGGTGGACTCCACGCCGGCCGTGCAGGGCGCCTGGCACTGGGTCGACAACAAGGAACTCCACTACCGGCCCAAGGACTACTGGCCCGCCCACGCCACCATCCAGGTGCACAGCAACCTGGAGGGCGTCAGGATCGGCGACCGGCTGTGGGGCGGCGCCGCCAAGCCGCTGAAGATCACCACCGGTGACCGGATCGAGGCCGTCACGGACGCCGCCACGCACCAGATGACGGTCTACAAGAACGGCCAGGAGATCAACCAGATCCCCGTCACGACGGGCAAGCCCGGCTTCGAGACCCGCAACGGCGTCAAGGTCGTCCTGGCCAAGCAGTACTTCGTACGCATGCGCGGCACCACGGTCGGCATCGCCGAGGGCAGCGCCGACTCCTACGACCTGCCGGTCTACTACGCCACGCGGGTCACCTGGTCCGGCGAGTACGTCCACGCCGCCCCCTGGTCGGTGGGCTCCCAGGGGTACGCCAACGTCAGCCACGGCTGCACCGGGATGAGCACGTCCAACGCCGAGTGGTTCTTCGACACCGTACGCGAGGGCGACATCGTCAAGGTCGTCAACTCCAACGGCGACGACATGGAGCCCTTCGGCAACGGCTTCGGCGACTGGAACGTCGACTGGCAGAAGTGGCGCCAGGGCAGCGCCCTCTTCAACGGCAAGCCGGACGGCCCGGCCCCGGGGGACGCGCTACGCGTCCAGCCCGCGGCGGCGTGATGAAGGGGCGCGGGGAACCGCGCGAGGAGGGCCCGCCGGCCCGCACTCGCCCGCGCACCCCGCGCCCCTCACTCCTAGGCGCCCACCAGCCGCCGCTGACGCAGCAGAGACGCCAGGGCGGAGGCGAACTCCACCGGATCCACCGGCAGGGTGACCGCCGCGTCGGCCCGGCTCCACGTGGCCAGCCACGCGTCCTGGGGCCGCCCCATGAGCAGCAGCACCGGCGGGCAGTTGAAGACCTCGTCCTTGATCTGCCGGCACACCCCCATGCCGCCCATCGGCACGGCCTCGCCGTCGAGCACGCAGACGTCGATGCCGCCCTTGTCCAGCTCCCGCAGCACCGCCTGCGGGGTCGCGCACTCCACGAACTCGACCAGGGGGACGTCGGGTGCCGGCCGACGTCCGGCGGCCAGCCGTACTTGCTCGCGGGTGGTGGAGTCGTCGCTGTAGACCAGCACCGTGGCGGTCGGCTGCATTGTTCCTCCGAGACGTCGGCGTCGTACGGACAGGACGGGCGGGCCCGTTCCGGCGGATGCTACTCCCGCCATCGTCCCCATGAACACCACGTCAACACCGGTCTGCGAGGTGGCAACACTCCGAACGGCACCCCCCGGAGTGAGCGCGAGATAAGCGACCGACATAATGTCGGTCGTGGCGACAGCAACGACAGTAGAAACCGGGCACGCGCACCCGTCGGTCAACCGGCCGAACCTCACCAGCGTCGGAACCATCATCTGGCTGAGTTCCGAGCTGATGTTCTTCGCGGCCCTCTTCGCGATGTACTTCACCCTCCGGTCGGTGACCGGACCGGCTCACTGGAAGGAGATGGCGGAGGCACTCAACGTGCCCTTCTCCGCCACGAACACCACGATCCTGGTGCTCTCCTCCCTCACCTGCCAGCTCGGCGTGTTCGCGGCCGAGCGCGGCGATGTGAAGAAGCTCCGTGGCTGGTTCATCCTCACCTTCATCATGGGTGCGATCTTCATCGGCGGTCAGATCTACGAGTACACGGAGCTGGTGAAGAAGGACGGCATCTCGCTGTCCTCCGACCCGTACGGCTCGGTGTTCTACCTGACCACCGGCTTCCACGGCCTGCACGTGACGGGCGGCCTCATCGCCTTCCTGCTGGTCCTCGGCCGCACCTACATGGCCAAGAGGTTCACCCACGAGCAGGCGACCGCCGCCATCGTCGTGTCCTACTACTGGCACTTCGTCGATGTCGTCTGGATCGGCCTCTTCGCCACGATCTACCTGATCAAGTAGCCGGGACCGCTCCCGCACATCCAGAAGCACCGACGCAGAAGATCCTGACACCGGGGTAATCCGTGAAAAAGCTCTCCGCACGACGACGCCATCCGCTGGCGGCGGTCGTCGTCCTACTCCTCGCGCTGGCGGCCACTGGGGGGCTGTACGCCGCGTTCGCGCCCGCGGGCAAGGCGCAGGCCGATGAAACCTCCCAGTCCCTGACCATCAAGGAGGGCAAGAAGCTCTACGAGGTCGGCTGCGCCAGCTGCCACGGCACCGGTGGCCAGGGCTCCTCCGACGGCCCGAGCCTCGTCGGCGTGGGCGCCGCGGCCGTCGACTTCCAGGTCGGCACCGGCCGTATGCCCGCCGCCACCTCGCAGGGCGCCCAGATCCCGCGCAAGAAGAACATCTACACGCAGGCCCAGATCGACCAGCTCGCCGCGTACGTCGCCTCGCTGGGCGCCGGCCCGACCGTGCCCACGAAGGAGCAGTACGGCCCCGAGGGCGCGGACATCGCCAAGGGCGGTGAGCTGTTCCGCACCAACTGCGCGCAGTGCCACAACTTCACCGGCAAGGGCGGCGCCCTGACCAAGGGCAAGTTCGCGCCGAGCCTGGAGGGTGTCGCTCCGAAGCACATCTACGAGGCCATGCAGACGGGCCCGCAGAACATGCCGTCCTTCCCCGACACCACGCTGTCGGAGAAGAACAAGAAGGACATCATCGCGTACCTGAACGCGGTCGACGGCGACAAGACCGAGAACCCGGGTGGTCTGGAGCTGGGCGGCCTCGGGCCGGTCAGTGAGGGTCTGTTCGGCTGGATCTTCGGCCTGGGCACGCTCATCGTGGTCGCCGTCTGGGTCGCCGCTCGGACCGCAAAGGCCAAGAAGTCATGAGTAGCCAAGACATTCCAGAAGAGAACCTGCCCGCTGAGCAGGACCACGCGCACGGCGCGGTAGGGATCGCGGACGAGGAGAACCCGTTCGCGGACCCGGGGCTTCCCCCGCACGAGCACCGGATCCAGGACATCGACGAGCGGGCCGCCAAGCGGTCCGAGCGCAACGTCGCCCTGCTGTTCACGGTGTCGATGCTGGCCACCATCGGCTTCATCGTCGCTTACCTGGCCATCCCGCACGACAAGCAGATCTTCGTCTTCCCGATCGGGCACATCAACGCGCTGAACTTCGCGCTGGGCCTGACCCTCGGTGTGGCGCTGTTCTGCATCGGCGCGGGCGCGGTCCACTGGGCCCGCACCCTGATGTCCGACGTGGAGGTCGCCGACGACCGTCACCCGATCGAGGCCTCCCCCGAGGTCCGGGAGAAGGTCCACGCGGACTTCCGCCAGGGTGCCAAGGAGTCGGCGCTCGGCCGCCGCAAGCTGATCCGCAACACGATGTTCGGCGCGCTGGCCCTGGTGCCGCTCTCCGGCGTCATGCTGCTCGGCGGTCTCGGCCCGGCGCCGGGGACCAAGCTGCGCCACACCATGTGGGCCAAGGGCAAGCGCCTGGTCAACATGAACACGAACCAGCCGCTGCGTCCTGAGGACGTCGCCGTCGGCTCGCTCACCTTCGCCAAGCCGGACGGCCTGGAGGAGCACTCCGAGGAGTTCCAGACGGAGATCGCCAAGGCCGCCCTGATGATCGTCCGGCTCCAGCCGGGCAACATCAAGGACAAGCGCGAGCTGGAGTGGTCGCACGAGGGCATCGTCGCGTACTCGAAGATCTGCACCCACGTCGGCTGCCCGATCTCCCTGTACGAGCAGCAGACGCACCACGTGCTGTGCCCGTGCCACCAGTCCACCTTCGACCTCTCCGACGGTGCCCGAGTGATCTTCGGTCCCGCCGGCCACGCCCTGCCGCAGCTGCGCATCGGCGTGGACAGTGAGGGTTACCTCCAGGCGCTCGGCGACTTCGAGGAGCCCGTCGGTCCTGCATTCTGGGAGCGCGGATGAGTACTTCAGCGAACGAGACCTCCCGCTCGCGCGGGCAGGCACCGGCCGGCGAGCGTCTCGCCGACTGGGCCGACGGCCGGCTCGGGATCTACTCCCTGGCCAAGGCCAACATGCGCAAGATCTTCCCCGACCACTGGTCGTTCATGTTGGGTGAGGTCTGCCTCTACAGCTTCATCATCATCATCCTGACGGGTGTCTACCTGACGCTGTTCTTCCACCCGTCGATGAACGAGGTGGAGTACCACGGCTCCTACGTCCCGCTCCAGGGACAGCTGATGTCCGAGGCGTTCAGCTCGACCCTGCACATCTCCTTCGATGTGCGCGGTGGTCTGCTCGTCCGGCAGATCCACCACTGGGGCGCCGTCGTCTTCATCGCCGGCATGTTCGTGCACATGATGCGCGTGTTCTTCACCGGCGCGTTCCGCAAGCCGCGTGAGATCAACTGGCTGTTCGGCTTCCTGCTGCTCGTCCTGGGCATGTTCACCGGCTTCACCGGTTACTCGCTCCCGGACGACCTGCTCTCCGGCACCGGTGTCCGCTTCATGGAGGGCGCGATCCTGTCCGTGCCGATCGTCGGCACGTACATCTCGTTCTTCCTCTTCGGCGGGGAGTTCCCGGGCGGCGACTTCGTGGCCCGCTTCTACTCGATCCACATCCTGCTGCTGCCGGGCATCATGCTCGGCCTGGTGGTGGGCCACCTGATCCTGGTCTTCTACCACAAGCACACGCAGTTCGCGGGCCCCGGCAAGACGAACAAGAACGTCGTCGGCATGCCGCTGCTGCCGGTGTACATGGCGAAGGCCGGCGGCTTCTTCTTCCTGGTCTTCGGCGTGCTCGCGGCCCTCGCCGCCATCGCGCAGATCAACCCGATCTGGGCCATCGGCCCCTACCGGCCGGACCAGGTGTCCACCGGCGCCCAGCCGGACTGGTACATGGGCATGGCCGAGGGCCTGATCCGCGCCATGCCGGGCTGGGAGATCAACTTCTGGGGCCACACGCTCGTCCTCGGCGTGTTCATCCCGCTGGTGCTGTTCGGCGTGATCCTGGGCGCGATCGCGGTGTACCCGTTCATCGAGGCCTGGGTCACCGGCGACAAGCGCGAGCACCACATCCTGGACCGCCCGCGCAACGCGCCGACCCGTACGGCGTTCGGTGTCGCCTGGCTGACCGTGTACTTCGTGATGCTGATCGGTGGCGGCAACGACATCTTCGCCACGCATTTCCACCTGTCGATCAACGCGGTCACCTGGTTCGTGCGGATCGCCTACTTCGTGGCTCCGGTCATCGCGTTCATCGCCACCAAGCGGATCTGCCTGGGCCTCCAGCGCCGCGACCGCGACAAGGTGCTGCACGGCCGCGAGACCGGCATCATCAAGCGGCTGCCGCACGGTGAGTTCATCGAGGTGCACGAGCCGCTCAGCCAGGAGCAGCTGCACACGCTCACCGCGCACGAGCAGTACCAGCCGGCCGAGATCGGTCCGACGGTCGACGAGAACGGGGTCGAGCGCAAGATCCCTGCCTCGCAGAAGCTGCGGGCGAAGCTGTCCACCGCCTACTTCGGCGAGGACAACCAGATCCCGAAGCCGACCGTCGAGGAGTACAAGGAGATCACGAGCGGCCACGGCCACCACTGATCCCCGCGTCGCCACGCCACACCGAGGGGCCCCGTCCGGGTTGCGGACGGGGCCCCTCGCCCTTCCGTCCGGCTGGATAGGGTGGTGTACGACGTAGCAGGAACCTGTTCAAGGAGCGGCTGATGAGCGCTGTGACCCCCGCTGGAGGCGACACCGCGGCGGGCCGCTCCTGGCCCGCCCTGCTGAACGGTCTGCTGGAGGGCCGGGACCTGTCCGCCGACGACACCGCGTGGGCGATGGACCTGATCATGCGCGGGGAGGCGACCGACGCGCAGATCGCCGGGTTCATGGTGGCCCTGCGCGCCAAGGGCGAGACGGTCCAGGAGATCACCGGACTGGTCCGGACGATGTACGCGCACGCCAACGTCATCGAGGTGCCCGGGCCGGCCGTCGACATCGTCGGCACCGGCGGCGACGGCGCCAAGACGGTGAACATCTCCACCATGTCCTCGATCGTCGTCGCGGGCGCGGGCGCGAAGGTCGTCAAGCACGGCAACCGCGCCGCGTCCTCCGCCTCCGGCTCCTCCGACGTCCTGGAGAAGCTGGGGATCAACCTCAACCTGACCCCGCAGCGGGTGGCTGAGGTGGCCGAAGAGGCCGGCATCACCATCTGCTTCGCGGTGCGGTTCCACCCGTCGCTGCGCCATGTCGCCGCGGCCCGCGGCCAGTTGGGCATCCGCACCACCTTCAACGTGCTGGGCCCGCTGACCAACCCCGCGCAGGTGCGGTCGCAGGCCGTCGGTGTCGCGGATCCCCGCATGGCGCCGATCGTCGCCGGTGTCCTCGCCGAGCGCGGCAACTCCGCGCTGGTCTTCCGGGGCGACGACGGCCTGGACGAGCTGACCGTCACCGCCCCCTCCCGGGTCTGGGTGGTCCGGGACGGCAAGGTCACGGAAGAGGTCTTCGACCCCCGGGACGTCGGCATCGACCTCGTCCCCGTGGACGCCCTGCGCGGTGCCGACGCCTCCTACAACGCCGAGGTCGCCCGGCGGCTGCTGGACGGCGAGAAGGGGGCCGTACGGGACGCCGTCCTGCTGAACTCGGCGGCGGCGCTGGTGGCCCTGGAGCCGGCGGACGCGCCGCTCACCGAGCAGATCCGCGCGGGCATGGCGCGAGCCGCGGAGTCGATCGACTCGGGCGCGGCCAAGCGCACCCTGGACCGCTGGGTGGCCGTCAGCAACGCCTGACACCCTCGGGAGTCGTCCCGCGATCCGGACACGGGTTGCGGGACGACGATCACTCACGTACGTTCCTGTACCAGGTCATGAGTGACAGTCATGAGGCCCCGGCCGACTGTCCGGCAACCCTCCGTCCGTGGCGGGGTGCCCCGGGTGAAGACCAGGTCGTACGGCAGCAAGGCCTACGGCAAGCGCGGACCCCTCGCCAACCAGGGGTCCTGGTCGTTCGAGGGAGTCTTCCGTGAGCAAGCGAATGCGTTAGGGCCGCAGAGCCCCGCCTCCGCACACCCCTTCGCAGTCCCTTTCTGCCTTTCTCGCATTCCTGTCACGGGAGTTCCGCCATGTCTGTCTCCACCGCTGCCGCCGACCAGACCGTTTGCACCCCTCTGCCCGTTCTCGGGCGAGATGTCACCGTCCCGCTGGTCACCGGCGGCGAAGTCACCTACGCCGCCCTGGACTACGCGGCCAGCGCCCCCGCCCTCCAGCGCGTCTGGGACGACGTCGCCGCGTACGCGCCGTACTACGGCAGTGTGCACCGCGGCGCCGGCTACCTCTCCCAGCTCTCCACCGACCTGTTCGAGAACGCCCGCCGGACCGTCGCCGACTTCCTCGGCTGCCGCCCCGCCGACCAGGTGATCTTCACCCGTTCCACCACCGACTCCCTGAACCTGCTGGCCCGGGCGGTCCCGGCCGACTGCCAGGTCTTCGTCTTCGAGACGGAGCACCACGCCTCCCTGCTGCCCTGGCAGGACGCGCGGGTCACCTACCTCAACGCCCCGCGCACCCCGCGGCAGGCCGTGGAGACCCTGGAGCGGGCCCTCGCCGACCGCGACCCGCACGGCCCGGCCCTGGTCTGCGTCACCGGCGCCTCCAACGTCACCGGCGAGCTGTGGCCGGTGCGCGAACTGGCCGCCGCCGCGCACGCCCACGGCGCCCGCATCGTCCTGGACGCCGCCCAGCTGGCCCCGCACCACCCGGTGGACCTGCGCGACCTGGACGTCGACTGGGTCGCCTTCTCCGGCCACAAGCTGTACGCCCCCTTCGGCTCCGGTGTCCTGGCCGGCCGCGCCGACTGGCTCCAGGCGGCCGACCCGTACCTCGCGGGCGGCGGCGCCAGCCGCAAGGTCACCCGGCGCGAGGACGGCGGCGTGGCCGTCGAGTGGCACGAGACCGCCGCCCGGCACGAGGCCGGCTCCCCGAACGTCATCGGCGCCTACGCCATCGCCTCCGCCTGCAAGGCCCTCACCGAGGCCGGCTGGGACACCCTCGTCGCCCGCGAGCGGCACCTGATCGCCAAGGTCCGCGAGGGCCTGGCCGCCGTTCCCGAGGTGAAGGTGCTGTCCCTCTTCGGCGACGACGCCCCGCGCGTCGGCGTGATCTCCTTCGTCGTCGAGGGCTGGAACAGCTCCCACTTCGCCGCCGCGCTCTCCGCCGAGTACGGCATCGGTGTCCGCGACGGCCTGTTCTGCGCCCACCCGCTGGTCCGCACCCTGCTCGGCAGCGACCCGCAGAGCCAGGGCGAGTGCGGTGCCCCCGAGGCCGCCCCCGGCGAGAAGTCCCTCAACGCCATCCGCGTGAGCTTCGGCGCGGGCACGCCGGACGAGCACGTGGAGCGCTTCGTGAACGCCGTCAGGGAGCTGGTGGCGGAAGGCGCGAAGTGGCAGTACCGCACGGAGGACGGCCGCTGCGTGCCGGCGGTCTGACGGCGCTATAACCTCCCCTTGACACCACGTCGGACAGGGGGAGCCCGTCAGTGCAGCCGCTGCGCGCCACAGACCCTCGCCACATCGGCCCGTACACCACCACGCACAGACTGGGCGCGGGCGGCATGGGCGAGGTCTACCTCGCCGAGTCCCGCACCGGACTGCGGCTCGCGGTGAAGGTCGTACGGGCCGAGCACGCCGAGGACCGCACCTTCCGCGCCCGCTTCCGCCACGAGGTCCGCGCCGCCCAGACCGTCGGCGGCGCGGACACGTACACCGCACGGGTCGTGGACGCCGACACCGAGGCCGAACGGCCCTGGATGGCCACGGAGTTCGTCTCCGGACCGAACCTGCGGGACGCCGTCCTGGACCACGGTGCGCTGCCGCGGGCCGCGGTCGGCATCCTCGCCGGCGCGCTCGGCGAGGCGCTGGCGGCCATCCACGCCAAGGGGCTGGTCCACCGCGACCTGAAGCCGTCGAACATCCTGCTGGGCCCGGACGGGCCCCGGGTCATCGACTTCGGGATCGTCCGGGCGCTGGAGGCCACCTCGCTGACCCGCACCGGCGCGGTCGTCGGCTCGGTCGGCTACGTCTCGCCGGAGCAGATCCGCAACGGCGGCCAGGTCGGCCCGCCCAGCGACGTCTTCTCCCTCGGCGCGGTCCTCGCGTACGCGGCGGCGGGCCGGGAGCCGTTCGGCGAGGGCCAGGACTCGGTGGTCCTGCTGCGCATCCTGACCCGCGACTTCGACCTGTCCGGGGTGCCGGAGGACATCCGCCCGCTGGTGACGGCCTGCCTGCGCGAGGAGCCGCTGGAGCGCCCGGAGCCCGCGGAGGTCGTGGCGAGCGCCGGGTTCACCCCGGACACCCTGCGCGCGGCTGTCCGCCCCGGCTGGTACGGCCCCGCGGCCCGGCCCCGCCCGACCCCGGACGACCACCCCAGCGGGGTGGAGTACCTGGCCCCCGACCCCACCCTCCCGGCCGACTCGACCGGGACGGCCACCGTTGCGACCCCTACGAACGGCCCGGCGGGCTCGTCGGCCATGGCGGCCCCGGGGGACTCGGGTACCCCTGCCGCTCCCGGGTCCTCGGCCGGCCCTGCCACCCCGAGCGGCTCGGCCACCGTCGCCACGACCGCGAACGGCCCGGCGGGCTCGTCGGCCATGGCGGCCCCGCCGGACTCGGTCTCCGGCACGGTGATCGTGGCCAGCGGGATGTAGATCTGGGTTCCGGCCGGAACCGGTGCGACCGGCGAGGACGCGGCGGTCCCCGGA
>NZ_JBEXKG010000073.1:0-37555 GCF_040609555.1 Streptomyces sp. NPDC004658 | reverse complement strand
GCCGCCGGCGCCGTCGTACCGTCCTGATCGCCGCCGGCTTCGTCCTGGCGGCCGGCGGGCTCAGCCTCGCCGAACTGGGCACCGACGCGCCCTTCTCGCCCTTCTCCGGCGGTGCCCCGGCCCCGGCCGGGGACGCCTCGGCGGACGGCGGCGCCGCCTCCGTCGCACCGGGCCGCACCGCCGACCCGATAGGCGCGACGACGTCCGGTGCCACGCCACGCGCGGGCGGCTCCGCCTCACCGGACGCCTCGGCCTCCGCCTCCCCGTCGACGTCCCCGGGAGACGAGAAGGAATCCCCCTCTCCCTCCGCCACGGACACCGGCACGGCGCAGCAGCCGGCCACGACGGGCTCCGGTGCGACCCCGACGACCCCGGCCGCCCCGCCTCCCAGTCAGCCGGCCACTCCGACCGAGGCCCCGACGACCTCCGCACCCACGCCCGAGCCGTCGCCCACCAAGACCTGCGACCGCTTCCTGTGGTGGTGCACCTGAGCGCGTCCGCGGGCGCCTGAGCCGTCCGCCTCCGGCTCCGTCCGTGTGCACGTGAAGCACACCCCGGCGCACCCCGCCACCCCGCGCCATCGGCCATCCGGGGTATCCGTGACACCCCTCGGCCCTCACGGGGGTTGAGTCGAACAGGCACGTCTCGCCGTACCGGTCTCGGGAACGCCCGATGTCAGGGAGGGGCGTTGTGCCGAGCGGGAGCAGTGAGCAGCGGAACGGTCGAGGAGAGCGGATGACGCAGGAGATCACCGTCCAGGGCACGGTCGCCGAGGGCTTCGAGTCGGTGCGCGAGGAGTTCGCCGCCTTCGTCGCCGAGGAACGAGAGGACTACGAGGGCCAGTTGTGCGCGTACGTGCACGGACGGCGGGTCGTGGATCTGTGGGCGGGCGCGAGGGTGACGGGTGACTCGCTGTACGCCGTGTACTCGGCCACGAAGGGCGCGGCCCATCTGGTCGCGGCGCTGCTCGTGCAGGACGGCACGCTGGAGCTGGACCGCAAAGTCACGTACTACTGGCCGGAGTTCGCCGCCGAGGGCAAGGGCGCGCTGACCCTGCGGGACCTGCTGGCCCACCGCGCGGGGCTGGTCGGCACCGACACCGGGTTCAGTCCCGCCGAGCTGGCCGACGACCGGATGATCGCCGAACGCCTCGCCGACCAGCGGCCGTTCTGGCGGCCGGGCACGGCGTTCGGCTACCACGCGCTGGTCATCGGCGCGCTGACCGGCGAGGTCGTCCGCCGGGCGACGGGCCGTACGCTCCAGGAGGTGTACGAGGAGCGGGTGCGCGCCCCGCACGGCCTCGACCTCCACCTGGGTCTGCCGCAGGCGCACGAGCCGCGCTTCCGCCCGGTCCGGCCGATGCTGCCGACGCCCGCGCAGCAGGCGCAGCTCGACGCCGTGCCGACCGGCCCGCACACCCTCGCGTCGATCGCCTTCAACCGGCACGGCGCGGAGCCCACCGATCTGGAGAGCCTGCCGAACGAGCGGCTGATCCGCGCCCAGGGGCCCGCCTCGGTGGGCGGGATCGGCTCGGCGCGCGGTCTCGCGGGGATGTACGCGGCGATGATCAGCGAGGTGGACGGCCGGGCCCCGCTGCTGAAGGGCGACACGCTGGCGGAGTTCGCCCAGATCCACTCCACGGGGTACGACCTGGTGGCCCGCACCCACAAGTCCTTCGGTCTGGGCTTCCAGGCGACCGCCGACGTCTGGCACCCCTTCCTGGGCGCGGGCACGCTGGGTCACAGCGGCGCCAACGGCGTCCAGGCCTTCGCGGACCCCCACGCGGGCATCGCCTACGGCTACACGCGGCGCAGGTTCGCTTTCCCGGGCGGAGCGGCCCCGGAGAACAACAGACTGGCGGCGGCCGTCCAGCGGGCGGCTCTGGCGGCGCCCTGAAGGGGTACCGCCCCGGCGGACGTCCCCGGGCAGAAGAACAGCCGCACCCCACGTCCAAGGATGCGGCTGCCGATGTAGGGAACGACGAAGGTCAGACCAACGTCACGCTGATGTTCCCGCGAGTCGCCTTCGAGTAGGGGCACACCTGGTGGGCCTTCTCCAGCAGCTCCCGCGCGGTGGCCTGGTCGACGTTCGGGATGCTCGCCGAGATCTCCACGATGATCCCGAACCCCTCGTCGTTCCTGCCGATGCCGACCTTGGCCGTGACGGTCGACCCGGACACGTCGGCGCCCTCCTGCCGGGCGACGACCCCCAGCGCCCCCTGGAAGCAGGCGCTGTAACCGGCGGCGAACAGCTGTTCCGGGTTGGTCCCGGACCCGCTGCCGCCCATCTCCTTCGGCGGGTTGACGACGACGTCGAGTCGGCCGTCGTCCGTGGCGACCCGCCCGTCACGGCCGTTCTCGGCGGTGGCGACGGCGGTGTACAGGACGTCGGACTGCGTGATGGGCATGCGGTTGTCTTCCTCCTCGGTCCGCCGCGACTCGCGCCCACGATCACGACGGATTTCGGAAAGAAGCTACCGCATGCCGGAAGTCACGGGAAGTCTAGAGCTTGACGACCATCTTGCCGATGTTGTCGCCGCGCAGGACCCCGAGGAACGCCTCCAGGTTGTTCTCGATGCCCTCGACCACGGTCTCCCGGTACTTCAGCGCGCCCGAGGCGACCCACGGGCCGACCTCCTGGACGAACTGCGGCTGGAGGTCGCAGTGGTCGCCGACCAGGAAGCCCTCGATCCGGCCGCGCGTCTGGATGAGCCGGGCCAGGTTCTTCGGGCCGGGTGCGGGCTCGGTGTTGTTGTAGACCGAGATCATGCCGCAGACGGCGATCCGGCCGCCCTGGTTCAGCGAGCCGATGGCGGCCTCCAGGTGGTCCCCGCCGACGTTGTCGAAGTAGACGTCGATGCCGTCGGGCGCGGCCTCGCGCAACTGCTCGGCGACCGGGCCGTTCTTGTAGTTGAACGCGGCGTCGAAGCCGTACTCGTCCACGAGGAGCTTGACCTTCTCGTCGGAACCGGCCGAGCCGATGACCCGGGCGGCGCCCTTCAGCTTGGCGATCTGGCCCACCTGGCTGCCCACGGCCCCGGCGGCGCCCGACACGAACACGATGTCGCCCTCCTTGAAGGAGGCGGTGCGCAGCAGCCCGGCGTAGGCGGTCAGGCCGGTCATGCCGAGGACGCCCAGGTACGTCGACAGGGGCGCGGCCTCCGGGTGGACCTTCACGGCGTTCTTCGCGTCCACGGCCGCGTACTCGCGCCAGCCGAAGAAGTGCAGGACGTGGTCGCCGGCGGAGATGCCCTCGGCGCGGGACTCGATCACCTCGCCGACCGCACCGCCCTGCATGACCTTGCCCAGCTCGAAGGGGGCGACGTAGGACTTGGCGGCGCTCATCCTGCCGCGCATGTACGGGTCGACCGAGAGGTACTTGTTCCGCACCAGCACCTGACCCTCGCCCGGGGTCGGGACCGGCGCCTCGACGAGGGCGAAGTCCTCGGGCTTCGGCCAGCCGACGGGACGGCTGAGCAGGTGCCACTCGCGGTTGATCATGACGGAGCCTTTCGTGTCACGGCAAATACTTCAGTACCTGAAACAACCATGCTCCTGAATATTTCAGGATGTCAAGTAACGGGGTATTCTGGTGGGCATGTCCACCCCATCGAAGACCCACCGCCCCGACGCCCTGACCCTGGAAGTGGTCGAGCTGATCGGTGACGTCGTGGCCCGCTTCTACGCGGACTACGAGGAGGCGGCGGGCGAGCACACGCTGACCGGCCCGCAGGCCAGGCTGCTCAGCCTGCTCTCGCTGGAACCGCTGCCCATGCGCAAGCTGGCCCAGAAGCTCAAGTGCGAGCCGTCCAACGTCACCGGGATCGTGGACCGGCTGGAGTCCCGCGGCCTGGTGGAGCGCCGCCCCGACCCGGCCGACCGCCGGGTCAAGGTGGCCGCCGCCACCGAGGAGGGCCGCCGGGTGGCCCGCGACCTGCGCGAGAGCCTGCACTTCGCCCGCGAGCCCCTCGCCGCCCTCACCGACGACCAGCGCCGCTCCCTGCGCGACCTGCTCCGCCGCATGCTGGACGCCTGAGCCCCCGTCGGTCACCGGCCGGCCGCGCTGTCGCACCGAGCCAGTAAAGTCCTCGCCATGCGCGATCTCGGGGTGGGTTTCGGGTACTTGCTGAAGGGCCAGCGATGGGTGGCCCGGCACGGGCGGAGTTACGGCTTCGGGCTGCTGCCCGGCCTCATCACGCTGGTGCTGTACGCCGCCGCGCTGGTCGCGCTCGCCGTGTGGGGCGCGGACGCGGTCACCTGGGCGACCCCGTTCGCGGACGACTGGTCCAGCCCCTGGCAGGGCCTGTTCCGCGGCTTCCTGACGGCCGTCCTCTTCGCCCTCGGCCTGCTGCTGGCCGTGCTGACGTTCACCGCCGTCACCCTGCTGGTGGGCCAGCCCTTCTACGAGAACCTCTCCGAGAAGGTCGACGCCGACGTCTCGCCCGGCGGCACCGCCCCGCGCTCGGACCTCCCGCTCTGGCGCGAACTGTGGATCTCCGCCCGGGACAGCCTGCGCGTCCTGGTGCGGGCCGCCCTGTGGGGCGTCCTGCTCTTCGCCCTCGGGTTCCTGCCGTTCGTCGGGCAGACCGTCGTCCCCGTGATCGGCTTCTTCGTCACCGGCTTCTTCCTCACCGAGGAACTGGCCGCCGTGGCGATGCAGCGCCGGGGTGTCGACCTGCGCGCCCGGCTCACCCTGCTCCGCTCCCGCAAGACCCTGGTATGGGGCTTCGGCACCCCCCTGGGCCTGGCCTTCCTGGTCCCGTTCGTCGCGGTCTTCCTGATGCCGGGCGCGGTCGCGGGCGCCACGCTCCTCGCCCGCGACCTGCTGGGCGAGGAGACCGGCGGGGACGGCGCCGACGAGCCCGCGGCGCAGGACGTCACCCCGTGACCGAGATACTCGCCGTAGCCGTCATCACCGTCCTGGCCGTCATCGCCCCCGGCGCCGACTTCGCGATGATCGTCCGCAACAGCTATCTGTACGGCCGCCGCACCGGCCTGCTCGCGGCCACCGGGGTCGCCGCGGGCGTGCTGGTCCACGTCACCTACACCATGCTCGGCGTGGGGTTCCTGATCGCCTCCTCGGCCTTCCTGTTCACGGTCATCAAGCTGACCGGCGCGGCCTACCTCGTCCTCGTCGGCGTACGCACCTTCCGCGCGCGCGGCGAGGTGACGGTGGATCTGGAGCACAGGACGCGGCTGACCCCGCTCGCCGCGCTGCGCACCGGCTTCCTCACCAACGTCCTCAACCCCAAGACCACCCTGTTCGTGGTCTCCACGTTCGCCCAGGTCGTCAGCCCCGGTACGCCGGTCTACCGGCAGGTGGGCTACGGCCTGTTCATGTCGCTGGCCCACCTGCTGTGGTTCGGCGTGGTCGCGCTGTTCTTCTCGCAGGAGCGCATGCGCACGCTGATGCTCCGGGCCCAGAAGGTCCTCAACAAGGTCATCGGGTCCGTCCTGGCCGGCCTCGGCGTCAGCCTGGCCTTCGCTCCGTCGCACTGACGGACACCGCGACGATCGCCCGGACCTGCGCGACGATGTCCAGCCGGTTGCGCACGAACTCGGGGTCGGTCACCTCGGTGGTGTTCCCGGTCCCGAACTGGAGCACGGGGGTGTGCACATGCCCGCCCGGCAGCGTCTCGTGCAGCCCGAGCCGGTCCCGCAGCAGGGTGGCCCGGTAGGCGATCTCGTTGGAGAGGTAGTCGCCGCCGGCCCCGGCACGGGCGGTGGAGCCGGGGGTCGGCCCGTCCGGCCGTACGACGGGCGCGGTGCCACCCGCCGGTATCTCGGTCACCTCCGTGTGGTCGTACACGGGGAAGCGGCCCGTCGGCGCGGCCACGACGGCGGCGTACGGCAGGGTGGTGCTCGTCCACTGCGGCTGCGACGCCGGGTCCGTGACCGGAACGGTCCCGGTCCGGCCGACGTTGTCGTTGTCCGGGAAACCGCCCCGCCAGGCGCCGTTGGTGCGCTCGATGTCGAACCGGCCGGCACGGCCCTGGCTCACGGTCGTGAACAGGTCCACCTTCGGCAGATACGGCCGCAGCGTCCGCTCCACCGTGCCCTCGGCGAAGTCCTGCCAGCGCACCGGGAAGACGGCGGTCTCGATGCGCGCCGGTCCCCGCGCCGTCTGCACGACCGTGCCGTCCAGCGCGAGCGCCGTCGCGCCGGAGGGGTTGGAGATGCGGATGTCCCGGTCCAGCGTGAAGGGGTCGAACCCGGTGAGGAGGACCCGCCGCAGGCGCTCCTTCCCCGGGTAGCGGATGTCCGTCTGCCCGCGCGAGGTCCGCTCCAACTGGTCCAGGAGCGCGTTCCGTTGCCCGTCCGTGAGCCCGAAGCCCGGTTCCCACGTGCGCACTTCCCGGGTCATCCCCAGCCGGGCCCAGTACAGCGGCCGGTCGTCGTCCCGGCTCAGATCGCCTCCGGCCGGTCCCCGTGCCTGCGCCCGCTCCACGGCCCGCCGCCACAGCGCGGACCCCTCCCGTACGACGGTGCGGCGGGCCTGGGCGTAGGAGTGCGCGCGGTGCAGGGCGCGACGGAACCCGGGTGCCGCGTCGGCGAATCCGGAGCGCCGCAGGATCTCCTGTGGCACGGCCTTGTCGAGGCGCTGCTCCTCGACGGTGGGGGAGGGCGCGGCGGTGGTGGCGGAGGCCGTGGCCGTGGGCGCGGACAGGCCGGTCAACAGGGCCAGCCCGAGGAGGCCGAGACGTATACGGGTCAAGGGAGTTCGGGTCCTTCCGTCGCTGTGGGGCGCGTGATGCGGTGGACGGCCGCAGTATCGCGTGACGGAAGTGACCTACGCCATGGTGCGTGCGATCTGCTTGGCGGTCCACTCGGCCACGACATGCGCCACACGCGGCCGGAGCCCCGCCCGCAGGGCCGCCTCCAGCAGGCCGAAGACGTGGCAAGTGTGAAGGGTTCGTACGAGATCTCCGCCGGGCGCTCGATCGAGGACCGCCGCGCCATCACGGCGATTAACGTCTGTTCCGGGACAAGTCCCCCGCCGGGGACCCGTCTCCGCCGAGCAGCCCCGGTCCGGGAACCTGACCCCTGGACCGGGGCTTCACGGCCGTCCCGGGAACGGCTACCGGCCCCGGACGCCGAATCCGTACACCGTCTCGGAGCGGAAGACCTCACCGGGCCGCAGCACCGTGCTCGGGAAGTCCGGCCGGTTGGGGGAGTCCGGGAAGTGCTGCGTCTCCAGGGCGATCCCGGCACCGGGCCGGAGCGGCCCGGACAGATGGTCGGCGGTGTACAGCTGGAGGCCCGGCTCGGTCGTGGCCACCGTCAGGGTCCGCCCGGACGCCGGGTCGTACAGCTCGGCCACCTCCTCCGCCGCCTCGGTCACGCCCTTGTCCAGGACGAAGTTGTGGTCGTAGCCGGAGCCGGTCTTGCGGGCCGTGCGGAAGTCGAAGCGGGAACCGGTCACGTCCTCCGGCGCGCCGGCCGGGATCAGGTCCGCGTCCACCGGCGTGTACCGGGACGCGGCCAGCCGCAGCTCGTGCCCGCCCGCGTCACCGGACCCGCTCAGGTTCCAGTACGTGTGGCTGGTCGGGTTGACCACCGTCGGCGCGTCCGTGACCGCCTCGTAGGCGATCCGCAGCGCGCCCGACGCGTCCAGCGTGTACGTCACCGCCACCTCCAGCCGGCCCGGGAAGCCCTCCTCGCCGTGCGGGCTGACCCGGCTCAGGCGGACGCCGTGCGGCACGGGCGCCACCTCCCACACGCGCTTGTCGAACCCGCGTTCACCGCCGTGCAGCGAGTTCGGGCCGTCGTTGCGGGCCAGCGCGTACGTCCGGCCGTCCAGCGGGAACCGGCCGCCCGCGATCCGGTTCGCGTACCGGCCGATCACGGCACCCAGATACGGCTCGGGATGGGCCAGGTAGCCGTCGAGGTCCGGGAAGCCCAGCGCCACGTCCGCCGACCGCCCGGCGCCGTCCGGGACCTCCACGGACTGCACGATCCCGCCGTACGACAGCACCCGCACGCGCACCCCGCCGCGCTCCAGCGTCCACCGGTGCACCGCCGTGCCGTCGGGAAGCGTGCCGAAAAGTTCGTTCATGGGGGAAACCCTAATAGTGCCGTCGGACGCCGAATCGGCTGCGGGTGACGGTTCACCGCACGTGCCGCGCCCGCTTGACGGGCTGTCGTGTGTCTGGTGGTGTTTCCCCTCATCCCGCTCGCTGTCGGGGCGGACGAGGACTCATCACGCGCGGGGGACGCATGAGTGAGCGTGAGCTGTGGGCGAGTGCGGGCCTGCTGGCCACATTCCTGGGCTTCGTCGTGTCGGTCTTCGTCGGCCCCCCGGCCTGGTTCGTGGGCCTTCTGTTCGCCGCACTGGCCGTGAGCGTACTGATCATCTGGACCGAGCAGAAGAAGCGCGGCCACCGCTGAAGCCACTGCCTGTCCGACCCGCTCACCGAACGGGCCGGTCACGGATTTCTCGCCGTGATCCTCCGGTACGCGATCTCCGCGAGCCGCGCCTGGCCGTCCTTGCTGGGATGGAACCAGTCCCAGTGGCTCAGCTGGTCCGTGCCGAACCGGTAGTCGTACACCGCGTTGCCGTCGAAGCGGCAGCGGCGGTCCTTGGCACAGACCTCCTCCAGCACCCGGTTGTACTCCACCACCCGCTGCTGCACGGAGTCCCGGCGCAGCATCGCCGTGCTGGTCAGGTCGTCCGCGTCGCCCAGCATCGACGGGCAGATGCCCAGCTTCCACACCTGCTTGCCCAGCGGGTTCGCCCGTCCCTCCGACCACAGCCGCTTCAGGTTCGGCACGCTCGCCACGTACACCTGTGTCCTCGGCAGCGCCGAGCGCAGCGTGCGCAGCGCCGCCTCGAAGTCCGCGCGGAAGTCGGCCACGGGCGTCATCGCCGACGCCGAGGCCCGGCAGGCGTCGTTCGCCCCCACCATCACCGTCACCAACTGCGGGCCGCGGGTGACCGCCTGCTCCATCTGCCCCGGCAGGTCCGCCATCCGGGCGCCCGTCACCGCGTAGTTCCAGCTGCGCTCCGCCGCCCCCGCGACGCCCAGCAGCCGCACCGCCAGGCTGTCCACCCGGGCGTCGCTGCCCGTCGCCCACGACACCTCCGGGCAGTCCGACAGCACGGTGCACGCGTCGAAGCCGCGCGTGATGGAGTCGCCCACCGCCGCGATCGAGTCCGGGCTGCGGTCCCACACCGGGGGCCGCGCGGCGCGTGCCGCGGTACCCGTCGGCGCCGGCGCGCTCCCGCCCCCGTCGGCACATCCGGCGGCGCCCAGCAGCACGGCCGCCACGACGGCGAGAACGGCCCGTACACGGTGGCTTCGCTTCCGCATCCCTGCTGTTCCCCTCGTTCGACGGTTGGCACTCCCTCCCCTGACAACGTGCGAGGGTTCCCGGCCCGGCGCCCCGGGAACGGCGCGGCCCCGCACAAGCGTCCCCCTGGGTGAATGGCGGCGGTTTCCTGGCACCGGGACCGACGGTACGTCACACTCCTTGCCCCGCCGCAGGGTAGCCTCGCCATCAACGCGGCCGTCGCGCCACTGCCGCCCAGCCAGTCCGCAAGATGTCCCGCTCTGCCCGGAGGTTCCGGTGACGACACGTGGAGTTCTGTACGTGCACTCCGCGCCGCGCGCGCTGTGCCCGCACGTCGAGTGGGCCGTCGCCGGGGTGCTCGGCACGCGCGTCAACCTCGACTGGATCCGGCAGCCCGCGGCGCCCGGCACCTGGCGCTCGGAGTTCTCCTGGCAGGGCCAGCCCGGCACCGCCTCCAAACTAGCCTCGGCACTGCGCGGCTGGCACCTGCTGCGCTTCGAGGTCACCGCCGAGCCCTGCGCCACCGCCGAGGGCGAGCGCTACAGCTGCACCCCCGACCTCGGCATCTTCCACGCCGTCACCGGCATCCACGGCGACATCCTCATCCCCGAGGACCGCCTGCGCGCCGCGCTGACGCGGTCCAGACAGGGCGAGACCGACCTGGAGGCGGAGATCGCCAAGCTCCTCGGCAAGCCCTGGGACGACGAACTGGAGCCGTTCCGCTACGCGGGCGAGGGCGCCCCGGTCCGCTGGCTGCACCAGGTGGTGTGACGTCGCGCACGTTCCCGGACACGACGAAGGGCCCCCACCAGCCGGTGGGGGCCCTTCGCTGACGTCTCTCAGACCGTCCGGAACGCCAGGACCACGTTGTGCCCGCCGAAGCCGAACGAGTCGTTCAGCGCGGCGATACGGCCCTCGGGCAGAGCCCGCGCCGCACCGACGACCACGTCCGCGTTGACCTCGGGGTCGAGGTTGTCCACGTTGATGGTCGGCGGGGCCGTGCGGTTCACCAGCGCCAGGATCGACGCGACGGTCTCCACACCGCCGGCACCGCCCAGCAGGTGACCGGTCATCGACTTGGTCGCGGAGATCGCCATGTGGTCGACGTCGTCGCCGAACACCTTCCGCAGCGCCTTGATCTCGGCCACGTCACCCTGCGGCGTCGAGGTGGCGTGCGCGTTCACGTGCACGATCTCGGCCGGCTTCAGATCCGTGGTGTCGAGCAGGTTCTGCAGCGCGTGCGCGATCCCGTTGCCGGACGGCTCCGGCTGCGTGATGTGGTGCGCGTCGGCGGAGATGCCCTGTCCGACCGCCTCGGCGTAGATCCGGGCGCCGCGGGCCTTCGCGTGCTCCTCGGACTCCAGGACGATCACACCGGCGCCTTCGCCGAGCACGAAGCCGTCCCGGCCGGCGTCGTAGGGCCGCGAGGCGCCCTGCGGATCGTCGTTGTTCTTGGACATCGCCATCATGTTGCCGAACGCGGCGATGGGCAGCGGGTGGATGGCGGCCTCGGTGCCACCGGCCACGACCACGTCCGCACGCCCGGTGCGGATCATCTCGATCGCGTACCCGATGGCCTCCGCGCCCGAGGCGCAGGCCGAGACCGGGGTGTGCACACCGGCGCGGGCACCCAGCTCGATCCCGACGTTGGCCGCCGGGGAGTTGGGCATCAGCATCGGCACGGTGTGCGGGGAGACGCGGCGTACGCCCTTCTCCCGGAGAACGTCGTACTGGTCCAGCAGGGTCGTCACGCCGCCGATGCCGGAGGCGATGACCGCGCCGAGACGGTCGGGGTTGACGGACGAGTCCTCACCGGCCCTGGCGGTGAAGCCGGCGTCCTTCCAGGCCTCCTGAGCGGCGATCAGCGCGAACTGCGCGGACCGGTCCAGCTTGCGGGCCTGCGGGCGGGGGATGATCTCGCCCGGCTCGACGGCGATCTGCGCGGCGATCCGGACCGGCAGCTGTGCCGCCCACTCCTGCTCCAGCAGGCTGACACCGGACGTGCCGGCGACAAGGGCCTCCCAGGTCGAGGCTGCGTCGCCACCCAGCGGTGTGGTTGCGCCGATACCGGTGACGACCACGGTGCGATTGGTCGGGCTCACGGGAATTCTTTCTCCAACGGATACGGGAGGACTACCCCCGCGTCTGCGGGGATTACGGCGCCACCGCCGGGTGGCGGGGCTAGCAGCCTGCGGCCTGAAGGGTGGCTCAGGCCTGGTGCTTGAGGATGTAGTCGGTCGCGTCGCCGACGGTCTTGAGGTTCTTGACGTCCTCGTCCGGGATCTTCACGTCGAAGCGCTCCTCGGCGGCGACGACGACCTCGACCATGGACAGCGAGTCGACGTCCAGGTCGTCGGTGAAGGACTTGTCCAGCTGGACGTCCTCGGTGGGGATCCCGGCGATCTCGTTCACGATCTCGGCGAGACCGGCGACGATCTCTTCCTGAGTGGCGGCCATGTCAGGCGCTCCTTCTTCGATAATCCAGACGGTTTGTGGCAGTTGTCCCCCTGCCGGACCGCATGATCCGGCACGGAGTGCCTAGGGGAGGGTAACGACCGTGGCGGCGTAGACGAGACCCGCCCCGAATCCGATGACGAGCGCGGTGTCGCCGCTCTTCGCCTCCCCGGTCGCCAGGAGCCGCTCCATCGCGAGCGGGATCGAGGCGGCCGAGGTGTTGCCGGTGGTGCGGATGTCACGGGCGACCGTGACGTGCTCCGGCAGCTTCAGTGTCTTCACCATCGAGTCGATGATCCGCACATTGGCCTGGTGCGGGATGAAGACGTCCAGGTCGTCCGCGGTGATTCCGGCCGCGTCCAGCGCCTGCTGGGCGACCTTCGCCATCTCGAACACGGCCCAGCGGAAGACCGCCTGGCCCTCCTGCGTGATCGCAGGGAACTTGATGTTGCCCTGGCTGTCCAGGGGCAGCTGGGAGACGTCACCGACGGCGAACCGGTCCCAGGGGACGGTCTGCTTGATGGTCTCGGACTTGTCGCCCTCGGAGCCCCACACGGTCGGGCCGATCGCCGGCTCGTCCGAGGGGCCCACCACGACCGCGCCGGCGCCGTCACCGAAGAGGAACGCGGTCGCCCGGTCCTCCAGGTCGGTCAGGTCGCTCAGCCGCTCCACGCCGATCACGAGCACGTAGTCGGCGGAACCTTCCACCACCATGCCCTTGGCGAGGGTGAGGCCGTAGCCGAAGCCCGCGCAGCCGGCCGAGATGTCGAAGGCGGCGGCCTTGTCCGTGCCCAGCTTGTCGGCGATCTCGGTGGCGACGGCCGGGGTCTGGCTGAAGTGCGAGACGGTCGAGACGACCACCGCGCCGATCTGCTCGGCGTCGATGCCGGCGTCCGCGATGGCCTTCCCGGAGGCCTCGATCGCCATCGCGGCGACGGTCTCCTCCGGACCCGCCCAGTGCCGGGTCTCGATGCCGGAGCGCGAGCGGATCCACTCGTCGGACGAGTCGATCCTCTCGAGGATCACCTCGTTGGGCACGACCCGGGTCGGCCGGTAGCCGCCGACACCGAGGATGCGCGCATACGGGGCACCCTTGCTGGGCTTGATCTTCGCCATGTACGGCTCCTTAGGCACCGGCGTGCTCTGCGAACAGAGCGCGGGCCGCGTCGAGATCGTCGGGGGTCTTCAGGGCCAGCGTCGCGACACCGGGCAGGGCCCGCTTGGCCAGGCCGGTCAGGGTGCCGCCCGGGCACACCTCGACGAGCGCGGTGACGCCCAGCTCCTTGAACGTCTCCATGCACAGGTCCCAGCGCACGGGGTTGGCGACCTGGCCGACCAGCCGCTCCAGCACCTCGGCACCGGACGCGACGGTCCTGCCGTCCTTGTTGGAGACGTACGCGACCTTGGGGTCGGCCGGCGACAGCTCCGCCGCGGCCTTGGCCAGCGTCTCGACCGCGGGCGCCATGTGACGGGTGTGGAAGGCCCCGGCCACCTTCAGCGGCACGACCTTGCGCACGCCCTCGGGCTTGTCCTCGGCCAGCGCGGCCAGCTGCTCCAGCGTGCCGGCGGCCACGATCTGGCCCGCGCCGTTGATGTTCGCCGGGGTCAGGCCGAGCTTCTCCAGGTGCGCGACGGAGGTCTCCGGGTCGCCGCCGAGCAGCGCCGCCATGCCGGTCTCGGTGACCGCGGCGGCGTCGGCCATCGCCAGGCCCCGCTTGCGGACCAGGCCGAGGGCGGCCGTGTCGCCCAGCACACCGGCGAAGGCGGCGGCGGTGATCTCGCCGACGCTGTGCCCGGCGACCGCGCCGGGGTTGATGTCACCGAGTGCCGCGGCGGACAGGATGCCGGCGGCCACGAGCAGCGGCTGGGCCACCGCGGTGTCCCGGATGGCGTCGGCGTCGGCCTGGGTGCCGTAGTGCACCAGGTCCAGTCCGATGGCGTCCGACCAGGCGGCGACGCGGTCGGCGGCACCGGGCAGTTCGAGCCAGGGGGTCAGGAAGCCGGGCGTCTGAGCGCCCTGGCCGGGAGCGACGAGTACGAGCACTCTCACACTCTCTCTTGGGGACGGGCACGGCCGCCCGTGAGGACAGGGACGAAGAACACGAAGGGCTTTTGTGGGCCTCCGACAAAACCCTATGCCTGGGTTTCGGCGTCGGCCAGACGCCCCAGGATGAGCGCGATCCGTAGTGTGAACGCGGATCGTACATCCGAAGGCGACCATCCGGTGACGTCAGTCACACGTCGGAGCCGGTAGCGGACGGTGTTCGGGTGAACGAAGAGCATCCTCGCCGCGCCTTCCAGGCTGCTCGCCTGCTCCAGGTACACACTCAGGGTTTCGAGGAGCGCCGAGCCCGCCTCCTCCAGCGGTCTGTAGATCTCCTCCACCAGCTGCTCACGGGCGCTCGGATCACCCGCGATGGCCCGCTCCGGCAGCAGATCGTCCGCCAGCACCGGACGCGGCGCGTCCTGCCAGGCGCAACAGGCCTTGAGCCCCGCGGCGGCGGCCTGCGCGGACCGGGTCGCGGCCAGCAGGTCGGGCACCACGGGCCCCGCGACGACCGGCCCGGCGGCGAACGGCCCGATCAGCGACTTGGCCACGGCGAGCGGATTGGCGCTGCCACCGGCGACGACGACCAGCCGGTCGCCGAGCACCCCGGTGAGCACCTGGAGCTTGGCGTGCCGGGCGGCCCGCCGGATGGCCTCCACCGTCAGCTCGCTGTCCCCGTCCGGCGCGGTCCCGAGCACGACGCACACGTGCTCGGGGGAGTTCCAGCCCAGCGCGGCGGCCCGGCTCACGGCCCCCTCGTCCGCCTCCCCGCTCAGCACCGCGTTCACGACCAGCGACTCCAGCCGCGCGTCCCAGGCACCGCGTGCCTCGGCGGCCTGGGCGTACACCTGGGCGGTGGCGAAGGCGATCTCCCGGGCGTACACGAGCAGCGCCTCGCGCAGCACGCTCTCGTCGCCCGGCGCCGCCACCTCGTCGATGGCGGACTCCATGACCTCGATGGTGGTCCGCACCATCTCCACGGTCTGCCGCAGCGTGATGGCCCGGGTCAGCTCACGCGGCGCGGTCCCGAAGACGTCCGTGGAGATCGCCTGGGGCGCGTCCGGGCGCCGGAACCACTCGGTGAACGCCGCGATGCCCGCCTGGGCGACGAGGCCGATCCAGGAACGGTTCTCCGGGGGCATGGCCCGGTACCACGGCAGGGTCTCGTCCATGCGTGCGATGGCCTGCGCGGCCAGGCTCCCGGAGGACTTCTCCAGTCGCCTCAGGGTCGCGGCGTGCGGATGGACGTCGTGGGCTGCGGGGTCGCCGTGGTGGGATTCGGGTTCGGGCACGGGACAAGACTGCCTTATCGGGCCGGGCCCGTGCGCCGCCGGGGTTGTGCTTGACGGCCCGGCCGACGCGCCGGGACGGCCGGGGCCGGCGGACCCTTGCCCTCGGGCCGTGTGCCCGCCCCGGCTACCGTGGTGCGCGTGATGGACGTACGGCGCGCCGGTGAGCGCTACCGCGGAGGGGATCCCGGGGCCGGGATCGACACCTGGCACGCCTTCTCCTTCGGCCCGCACTACGACCCGGACAACCTCCGCTTCGGCGCGGTGATCGCCTGCAACGAGGAACGGCTCGCGCCCGGCGCAGGGTTCGACGAACACCCGCACAGCCACACCGAGATCGTCACGTGGGTGGTCGAGGGCGAGCTGACCCACCGCGACTCCACGGGCCACGAGACCCGGGTCCGGCCCGGGGACGTCCAGCACCTCAGCGCGGCGGCGGGCGTACGGCACGTCGAGCGCAACGACGGGGGCGTTCCCCTGACCTTCGTCCAGATGTGGCTGGCCCCCCGCGAGCCCGGCGGCGATCCCTCGTACGACCTCGTCCCGGGCATCGCCGACGCCACGCCGTACGCGGTCCCCGCGGCGGGCGCGATGCTCCACGTGCGCCGCCTGGACCCCGGTGAGCGGACCGCCGTACCCGACGCGGCGTACGTGTACGCGCACGTGGTCCGGGGCGCGGTCCGGCTGGCGGGGGAGGAGCTTGGCCCCGGCGATGCGGCGAGGATCACAGGGGCGGAGGGCCTGGAGGCGGTGGCGGCGACCCCGGCGGAGCTGCTGCTGTGGGAGATGACGGCTTAGCCACGCGCTTCGGCGAGCACCGCGTCCGTGAACGCCGGCCACGCCTCGACCGCCCAGGGGCCGAACGCCCGGTCCGTCAGGGCGACCGCGGCGAGCCCGGCATCCGGATCGATCCACAGGAACGTACCGGACTGCCCGAAATGTCCGAACGTGCGCGGCGAGGAGGAACTCCCCGTCCAGTGCGGGGACTTCCCGTCGCGGATCTCGAAGCCCAGCCCCCAGTCGTTCGGGTTCTGGTGGCCGTACCCCGGCAGCACCCCCTTCGTCCCCGGGTACTGCACGGTCATCGCCGCCGCCACCGTCCGCGCGTCCAGCAGGCTCGGCGCCTGCACCTCCGCCGCGAACCGCAGCAGGTCCCCGACCGTCGACACCCCGTCCTTCGCCGGCGACCCCTCCAGCGACGTCGACGTCATCCCCAGCGGCTCCAGCACCGCCTGCCGCAGGTACTCCGCGAACGGAATGTCCGTCGCCTTGGCGATGTGGTCACCGAGCTGCTCGAACCCGGCGTTGGAGTACAGCCGCCGCTCCCCGGGCGCAGCCGTCACCCGGTGCTCGTCGAAGGCCAGCCCGGAGGTGTGGGCGAGCAGGTGGCGGACGGTCGACCCGGACGGCCCGGCCGGCTCGTCCAGCTCGATCGCGCCCTCCTCGTACGCGACGAGCGCCGCGTAGGCCGCCAGCGGCTTGGTGACGGAGGCCAGCCGGAAGCGGTGCCCGACGGGGCCGTGCGTCCCGAGGACGGTTCCGTCGGCTCGTACGACACCCGCCGCCGCGGTGGGGACGGGCCAGTTCTCGATCAGCGCCAGGCTCTGCAACGACATGCGTCCGAGCCTATGCGGCTCACAGCAGCAGCCGCATCGACGGGTCGGGGTCCCGGGTGAAGCCGAGGGCGGTGTACAGCGGCTCCGCCTCCGGCGAGGCGTTGAGCAGCACGTGCCCGGCGCCCCGTTCCCGGAACCAGCCCAGCAGCTCCTCCATGCACGCGCGGGCGTACCCCCGCCGCCGGGCGCCGGGGTCGGTCGCCACGCTGAAGACGTGCCCGACCCGCCCCCGCGGGTTCCCGGCCCGGCCGATGCGGTACTCCACCGTCCCCGCCACCAGCGCGGCCAGCGCCCCGGGCCGGCCGGGGTGCTCCGCGACGAACGCGGCGAAGTCCCCGTCCCGCTCGGCGAGCCGCTCCCGCAGCGTCGGCAGCGACTCCGCGTGCCACCCGGTCGACCCGGAACCCCCCGCGCCCGACAGGGAGTCGATCATCACCTGGCGCAGTCGCAGGACTTCGGCGGCGTCCTCGGGCCGGGCCCGGCGTACAAGACTCATGGGCCGCACGCTAATCAACCGCCCCGCACGCCGTCGCGCGGATTTCTCGGCGCACCCGCTTGCTTGGAGTGCACTCGAAGGCCATAGCGTGGAGGCATGACGGTGATGCAGACCACGCCAGCGGCCACGGAGAACGCCACCCCCGCCGACATCTGCTCCGCCCCGCCCCGGCGCCACCCCCGCCCCGACGGGCAGGACCGCTACACGATCAGCGAGGTCGTGGCGTTCACCGGCCTGACCGCGCACACGCTGCGCTGGTACGAGCGGATCGGGCTGATGCCGCACGTGGACCGCTCGCACACGGGCCAGCGCCGCTACAGCAACCGCGACCTGGACTGGCTGGACTTCGTGACCAAGCTCCGCCTGACCGGCATGCCGGTGGCGGACATGGTGCGCTACGCGGAACTCGTCAGGGAGGGCGACCACACGTTCGCGGAACGCCGTCAACTGCTGGAGTCGACCCGCAGGGACGTCCTGTCCAGGATCGCGGAACTCCACGACACCCTCGGCGTCCTGGACCGGAAGATCAGCTTCTACGGGCAGGAGCGGTAGCTACAGCTCGGCCAGCAACTCGGCCTTCTTGGAGGAGAACTCCTCGTCGGTGACCAGCCCCGCCTGGTGCAGTTCCCCGAGGTGCCGGATCCGCTCGGCGATGTCGGCGGGGTCCCGCCGTGCCGGGGCCGGTACGGCGGGTACCGGCCCCCGCGTCCGCACCGCCGCCAGCACGGCCGCGGCGAACGGCAGCGACTCGTGCACCGGCCCGTACCCCAGCCCGAACACCACGGACGCGGGATCCTGGTCGGGCTGCGCGGAACGAGCGGAGCCCGGATCGCGGGGGACCAGCCGCAGATGCCCCTCGAATATCTCCGGCGACCGCCACTCCACCCCGCTCAGCTCGGCCACCGGGAAACTCTGGTCGCCGGCCTTCCACTTCGCCGACGACGCCCCGGTCCACGACCAGCGGAACTGCACGGACGTCCCGTCGAAGGACGCCTTCCCGTCGTAGGCCTTGAACTGCAGCGGCGCCTCGGGCGCCGCCACGAGGTGCCGCTCGGCGGGCCCCGACTCGGTCAGCAGGCCCTTCAGTTCGTCGGCGTAGTACTCGGCGAGGGTCTCCCGCTCGGCCGGCAGCACCAGCCGGTAGGGGTCGGAGCCCTCCTTCAACTGGCCGTCGGCCGCCTCCATCAGCGGATCGGCGCCCGGACGCGGGGTCAGGCGCAGGACGACCGTGCCGCGCTTGCCCGGGGCGAGGCTCACGCCCTCGACCGCGGACAGCGGGATCCGGCGCTCGCCGAGCGCCTGGAACAACTTCGGTGTTCGAATCCCCCGTTCGTAACGGATGAGCACGGAGTCGGACTCGAACTCCCAGACGGCATGAAAACCCGCCAGTACGTCACCCATGCGGCTCATCGTATGCGGCACGTGCTCCTCCGTCGCCACCCGCGCAGACCGCACTTCCTGCTGTTTCTACGCGCGTCCGGCCGTCACCGTGCCGGACAGACCGGACCGGCACGCATCGTTCTCCCGTGCGCACGTCACCGCGTCGTACGCGCCCACGCCGATGTCGGCGAGGTTGCGCAGGCTGTCCGTGCCGGGCTGGAAGTAACCGCTGTGCCCCTGGGCGTCGCGGGCCGACAGCACCCGTGCCCCGAACGCCGAGGAGACCGGGTCGGCGCCGTGGCCGAGGCCGCCCAGCTCCAGGTAGGGAACATCCTGCACCCAGTCACTGGCGTCCCGCATGGCCCACACCCGGGCGGTCGTACCCAGGTGGGAGGCCTTGGCGACGCGCATGCCGGGGCTCGCGGCCACCGCTATGTCGGCAACCCGGCGGGGCATGCCGTGGGCGGCGACCCCGCAGACCACCGAGCCGTAGCTGTGACAGAACATCGACACCGGGGCCCGGCCGGGCAGCGCGCGCAGCAGCGCGTTCAGCCGTACGGCCCCCTCCTCGGCGCGCAGTCCGGTGGCCGCGTCCACCCCGAGCCCGTCGGGGGAGGTGTAGTCGGCCCAGGCGATCACGGCCGTCCGGGTCCCGGGGCTCGCCGCGCGCTCGGCCGCGTACAGGGCCTTGGCCATGCCGACCGGAGCGCTGTACTTCCGGTTCGTCCGCTGGAAGGTGAGCAGGTCGGTGTCGACGCCGGGGACGACGACCGAGATCCGCTGCGCCTCGGTGAGGTCGCCGAAGACCTCGGCGACCCGGCCCGAGCCCTCGGGGTCGAAGGCCAGGATGTGCCGGCCGGGGCCGAGCAGGGACGTGTAGCGGTCCATCCGGCGGGCCGCGTCCTGCTGGCCGGCCGTGCTGAGCCGGCTGTCGTGCATGCGGCCGTGCTCGACCTTGCGGGCCTGCTCCAGCGCGATGCGGTTGGCCCGGTAGCGCAGCGGGACGGGAGCGCCGTTCATGTTGCCGACCGCCAGCGGGTAGCGGTGGGCGAGGCGGTCGCGGTCGTGCGGGCTGAGCGCGGCGAAGAAGCGGGCCAGCCGGGCCGGCGCGGCTTCGGGGTCCGGCAGGCGCAGGCCGTGCAGGCGGCCGTGCTCCCACCGGGTGAGCGAGGCCTGGAGCGCTGTCGACTCCCGGTGACTGCGCAGGGCGGTCCAGCCGGTGGTCGCGAGCATCACGAACACGACGGCCAGCGCCAGCAGTGCGCGCCAGACGTTCCATTGCGGGGAGGTGTCGAAGGAAGTCACTGGGAGGACACACTAGGAGAACGGGAGGGTCTCGGGGTAACCGAGTGACAGGGATCACGTTTCGTCAGTAACCGAACGCCGCGCCGCCGATCCGGCCGGACACGGTCACGACGATCTGCCAACGGTCTCAGGCGGCGCGCCAGTTACCCGTGAGCGCCGAACCCACCTGATCGAGGTACGCCGCGCTGAGCGTTCGGAGCGTTTCCGGGCCGAAGTCCTCCCGCAGGTAGCACTGTCGTTCGGTGACCCGGATCACCCCGGCGAAGACGGCCACCGCCAGCCGCGGGCGCGGATCGGTGTCCACGTCGACGCCCTCCCGTTCGGCCAGCACCCGCGCGAGGGTCTCCTCGGTCGCCGCCGACCGGCGCAGATGGGCGGCGAGCAGTGCCGGCGTGGACTCGATCGTCCGGTACATGCGCAGGTACAGCTCGACCGGGACGATCGACTCGACCGTCTCGCGGATCGCGTCCCAGCCCTCCAGGAACGCCTGCCGCAGGGCCTTCATCGGCGCCTCGTGCGGCGGGCGCGCGCGGACGGCCGCCACGAAGGCCGCCTCCGTGATGTTCTGCACCGCGAAGGCCACGTCCTCCTTGCCCGCGAAATAGCGGAAGAAGGTGCGCTGCGAGACGTCGACGGCCTCGGCTATCTCGTCGACGGTCGTGTGCTCGTACCCCTGGGTGGTGAACAGTTCGAGAGCGGCCCGCAGCAGCGATTCCCGTGTACGCCGCTTCTTGCGCTCGCGCAGCGTCTCCATGGCCTCTCTCCTGTGCGTGTCCGGCCGGCCCAGCCTATGCGCCGATGTCGTGTCAGTAACCGACGAGTGAATTGGTTTGTCAACTGTCAGCGACTGTCACTAGCCTGAGAAGTATGACTAGTCAGACCACCGTCGACGCGACGGGGCCGGGGGGCAAGGCGCCGGCGGCCCTGTCGGGGCCCCCGGCGGCCCCGGGCCTGCGCGGCCACCCGTGGCTCACTCTCCTCACCGTCGCCGTAGGGGTCATGATGGTGGCCCTCGACGGCACCATCGTGGCCATCGCCAACCCGGCCATCCGCGACGACCTCAACGCGTCCTTCGCCGACGTGCAGTGGGTGTCCAACGCCTACTTCCTCGCCCTCGCGGTCACGCTGATCACCGCGGGCAAGCTCGGTGACCGCTTCGGCCACCGGCAGACCTTCCTCATCGGTGTGACCGGCTTCGCCGCCGCGTCCGGCGCCATCGGGCTGTCCGGCAGCATCGCCGCCGTCGTCACCTTCCGTGTCTTCCAGGGCCTGTTCGGCGCGCTGCTGATGCCGGCCGCGCTCGGCGTGCTGCGGGCCACCTTCCCGGCCGAGAAGCTGAACATGGCCATCGGCGTGTGGGGCATGGTGATCGGCGCGTCCACGGCGGGCGGCCCGATCCTCGGCGGTGTCCTCGTCGAGCACGTCAACTGGCAGTCGGTGTTCTTCATCAACGTGCCGGTCGGTGCCCTGGCCCTGCTGCTCGGCATCATGATCCTGCTCGACCACCGCGCCGAGAACGCCCCGCGCTCCTTCGACCTCCTCGGCATCGCCCTGCTGTCCGGGGCGATGTTCTGCCTCGTCTGGGCGCTCATCAAGGCCCCGACCTGGGGCTGGGGCGACGGCATGACGTGGGTGTTCATGGCCCTGTCCGTGGTGCTCTTCGCCCTCTTCGCCTTCTGGGAGACGAAGGTCGCCGAACCGCTGATCCCGCTGGGCCTGTTCCGCTCGGTGGCCCTGTCGGCCGGTGTCGTCCTGATGGTCCTGATGGCCATCGCCTTCCTGGGCGGCCTGTTCTTCGTGACGTTCTACCTCCAGAACGTCCACGGGATGAGTCCCGTCGACGCCGGTCTGCACCTGCTGCCGCTCACCGGCATGATGATCGTCGGCTCGCCGCTCGCCGGCACCGCGATCACCAAGCTCGGCCCGCGCGTCCCGCTGGCCTTCGGCATGGCCGTGACCGCGGTCGCGCTGTACGGCATGTCGACGCTGGAGCCCGACACCGGCAGCGCTCTGATGTCCCTCTGGTTCGTGCTGCTCGGCCTGGGCCTCGCGCCGGTCATGGTCGGCGCCACCGAGGTCATCGTCGGCAACGCCCCCCTGGAGCTGTCCGGCGTGGCCGGCGGCCTCCAGCAGGCGGCCATGCAGATCGGCAGCAGTCTCGGCACGGCGGTGCTGGGCGCGGTGATGGCCTCCAAGGTCGACCGCGATCTGCCGGGCAACTGGGCGGACGCGGGGCTGCCGAAGCTGACCCCGGATCAGCTGGACAAGGCCTCCGAGGCGGTCCAGGTCGGTGTGGCGCCGGTGACGAAGGGGATGCCGGAGCCGGTCGCCGCGAAGATCACCGCCGTGGCCCACGACACCTTCATCTCCGGCATGAGCCTCGCCTCCTTGGTGGCGGCCGGCGTGGCCCTGGTCGCCGTCCTCGTCGCGCTGTTCACCAAGCGCGGCGCGAACGCGGAGGCGGGCGCGGGCGTCGGCCACATCTGAGCCCGGCTTCTTCGCCGCCTTCCGGTGGATTTCCGGGGATTTCCCCTATCAGGGTGACTCCGCTAAAGATCGCTCGCCCCCGGCACGCGCCGCAGGTCACAGTGGGTCAAGTCCTCCGCAGGGCATGGGAGGACGGCCTGGCCGCGGCGCGCGCTGCTGGAGGGGGGCAGCGCGCGCACGTCTGCCGACGCGGAACCGGGGTACCCGCACACCGAAGCCGAACTGTCCACACACCTCGGGGAGTTGATGATGGCGGGCTTCGGGCGAGGAACGAGCGGGTACCCCCGGTCACGCGGCCGCACGTGGCAGCGGACCGGGCCGGACCGCGCGACGCTCGGGATCATCGGCACGATCTGTGCCGTGGCCGGATTCTTCGCACTGGGCATCATCCTGGGCCCGGTGGCGATGTTCTGCGGCTGGCAGTCGATGGGCCGCAAATGGTCCAACGACGGCAACGTCCCCGCACTGGTCGCCCTGATCCTGGGCGCCATCGACACGTTGCTCGCCATCATCGCCCTGGCGGGCGCGGCGACGTGGGGCCACGGGCTTCTCTAGCCGACCGCGTCCCGCCGCAGGGGTGCCGGCGCGTTGGCGGCCGCGGGCACGTCGTGGCCGCTCGCGCGGTTCCCCGCGCTTCCTTCGGGGCGCTCGCGCTCGGCCAGCCGGGCGACCTCCGCCCGCAGCGAGCGCACCTCCTCGGTCAGAGCGGCGATGGCCTCGGTCTGCCGCCGCTCCTCCACGTCGTCCTTCTCGAACCGCGAGATGAACCAGGCCGCGATGTTCGCGGTGACGACACCGAGCAGCGCGATCCCCGACAGCATCAGCCCGACGGCGATCATCCGCCCCAGCCCGGTCGTCGGCGCGTGGTCCCCGTACCCCACGGTCGTCATCGTCGTGAACGACCACCACACGGCGTCACCCAGGGTCCGGATGTTCCCGTGGGGCGCCTCCCGCTCCACGGACAGCACCGCCAGCGACCCGAACATCAGCAGGCCGACCACGGCTCCGACGACATAGGTGGTCAGCCGGATCTGCGGAGCCATCCGTGCCCGCCGGCCGACCAGCAGCAGCGTGGACACCAGCCGCAGCAGCCGCAGCGGTTGCAGGACCGGCAGGACCACCGCGCACAGGTCGGGCCAGTGCTGTCGTACGAACTCCCGCCGGTGCGGGGCCAGGGCCAGCCGGACCAGGTAGTCGAGGGCGAACGCCGCCCACACCACCCACTCGACACCCGTGCACACGGCCGTCAGGGAGTGACCGGCGGAGTCGTCCACGATCGGCACCGCGTACGCCACGGCGAACGCCACCGCGAGCGCCAGCAAGGGCCGCTGTGTACGCCCCTCCCACCGAGCCTGCGCCGACAGTTGATCCATGCCCACAATCGTAAAGAAACGGTAAGTGCACCGCGCCCCCGAAGGGGCGCGGGGACCTGCGCGATCAACCCCACCCGACCCGCAGACCCCCGCGACCCTCACCACCCTCGTCGGCCGAAGCCGAGGGCACCGGCTACGCGTCGCCGCCCGCCGCCCCCGGGTCCGCCGCCGAGACGTCCAGCAGCTGGTAGCGGTCGATGGCCTGCTTCAGCACGGAGCGGTCGACCTTGCCCTCGCGGGCCAGCTCGGTCAGCACCGCCACCACGATCGACTGGGCGTCGATGTGGAAGAAGCGGCGGGCCGCGCCCCGGGTGTCGGCGAAGCCGAAGCCGTCGGCGCCGAGGGACTGGTAGGTGCCGGGCACCCAGCGCGCGATCTGGTCCGGAACCGATCGCATCCAGTCGGACACGGCCACGAACGGGCCCTCGGCACCGCTGAGCTTGCGCGTCACGTACGGCACCCGCTGCTCCTCCTCCGGATGCAGCAGGTTGTACTCCTCGCACCGCACGGCCTCGCGGCGCAGCTCGTTCCAGGAGGTCGCGGACCACACGTCCGCCCTGACGTTCCACTCCTCGCCGAGGAGCCGCTGCGCCTCCAGGGCCCACGGGACCGCCACGCCCGACGCCATGATCTGCGCCGGTACGGAGCCGTCCGTTCCCGACCTGAGCTTGTAGACGCCCTTGACGATGCCCTCGACGTCCACGCCCGCCGGCTCGGCCGGGTGCTGGATGGGCTCGTTGTAGACGGTGAGGTAGTAGAAGACGTCCTCGCCGTGCGGGTGCTCGGCCGAGCTGCCGTACATCCGGCGCAGGCCGTCCTGCACGATGTGGGCGATCTCGTACGCGTACGCCGGGTCGTAGGCCACGCACGCCGGGTTGGTGGAGGCCAGCAGCTGGGAATGGCCGTCCGCGTGCTGGAGGCCCTCACCGGTCAGCGTCGTACGGCCGGCCGTCGCACCCAGGACGAATCCGCGCGCCAGCTGGTCGGCCATCTGCCAGAACTGGTCACCCGTGCGCTGGAAACCGAACATCGAGTAGAAGACGTACACCGGGATCAGCGGCTCGCCGTGCGTGGCGTACGCCGAGCCCGCCGCGATCAGCGAGGCCGTGCAGCCCGCCTCGGAGATGCCGTCGTGCAGCATCTGGCCGGTCGGCGACTCCTTGTAGGCGAGGAGCAGCTCGCGGTCGACCGATTCGTACTGCTGGCCGAGCGGGTTGTAGATCTTCGCGCTCGGGAAGAAGGAGTCCATGCCGAACGTGCGGTACTCGTCCGGTGCGATCAGCACGAACCGCCTGCCGATCTCCTTGTCCCGCATGAGGTCCTTCAGGAGGCGCACAAAGGCCATGGTCGTCGCGATGGACTGCTGGCCCGTGCCCTTCTTCACGGTCGCGTACGTCTTGTCGTCCGGCAGGGCGAGCGGGCGGGAGCGGACGACGCGGGTCGGGACGTAACCGCCGAGGCTCTTGCGGCGGTCGTGCATGTACTGGATCTCCTCCGAGTTCCGGCCCGGGTGGTAGTACGGCGGCGGGCCGGACTCCAGCTCCTTGTCGGAGATCGGCAGGTGCAGACGGTCCCGGAAGCGCTTGAGGTCGTCGACCGTCAGCTTCTTCATCTGGTGCGTGGCGTTGCGGCCCTCGAAGTTGGGGCCCAGCGTCCAGCCCTTGATCGTCTTGGCCAGGATGACCGTCGGCTGCCCCTTGTGCTCCTGGGCCGCCTTGAACGCCGCGTAGATCTTGCGGTGGTCGTGGCCGCCGCGGCCGAGGTGCAGGATCTGCTCGTCGGTCATGTTCTCGACCATGGCGCGCAGGCGCAGGTCGTCGCCGAAGAAGTGCTCGCGGATGTACGCGCCGGACTCGGTGGCGTACGTCTGGAACTGGCCGTCCGGCGTGATGTTCATCTTGTTGACCAGCACGCCGTCCCGGTCCTGGGCGAGCAGCGGGTCCCAGGTGCGGTCCCAGATCAGCTTGATCACGTTCCAGCCGGCGCCCCGGAAGACCGACTCCAGCTCCTGGATGATCTTGCCGTTGCCGCGCACCGGGCCGTCCAGCCGCTGGAGGTTGCAGTTGACGACGAAGGTCAGGTTGTCCAGGCCCTCGCGGGCGGCCAGGGTGAGCTGGCCGAGGGACTCCGGCTCGTCCATCTCGCCGTCGCCGAGGAACGCCCACACGTGCGACCGGGAGGTGTCGGCGATGCCGCGGGCCTGCATGTAGCGGTTCATCCGCGCCTGGAAGATCGCGCCGAGCGGGCCGAGGCCCATGGAGACCGTCGGGAACTCCCAGAAGTCCGGCATCGAGCGCGGGTGCGGATAGCTGGACAGGCCGTTGGGGTACTTCGACTTCTCCTGCCGGAAGCCGTCCAGCTGCTCCTCGGTGAGCCGGTCGAGCATGTACGCGCGCGCGTAGATGCCGGGGGAGGCGTGGCCCTGGAAGAAGACCTGGTCGCCGCCGTCGCCCTCGTCCTTGCCGCGGAAGAAGTGGTTGAAGCCGACGTCGTACAGCGAGGCGGAGGAGGCGAAGGTGGCGATGTGGCCGCCGACGCCGATGCCCGGGCGCTGGGCACGTGAGACCATGACGGCCGCGTTCCAGCGGGTCGCGTTCAGGATCTTGCGCTCGATCTCCTCGTTGCCCGGGAAGAACGGCTCGCTCTTGGTGGGGATCGTGTTGACGTAGTCCGTGCTGCGCATCTCGGGCACGGCCACGCGCCTCTCGCGGGCGCGCTCGATCAGCCGCAGCATGAGGTAGCGGGCCCGCTCCCGGCCGCGCTCGTCTACGGCGGCGTCCAGGGAGTCCAGCCACTCCTGGGTTTCTTCCGGGTCGAAGTCAGGAACCTGACTCGGAAGGCCGCCAATGATGATCGGATTGCGATCAGATCCGGAAGCCACGCTGTTCCTTACCTGTCAGAGGGCCAGTTTCTGCACCTGCCTACACCGCTCCCCATCGTGTACCTCGGGGAGGCGTACGTCATCCGCACCGGTCAAAACGCAACGATACGCCCGGGGTGTGACGTGCTTGGCAAAGTTGTTCGAGCGGCGTAACGCTGGATGATTCCGAACGTGACAATCAGGGCATATCGGTGTGATGTGGGTCGCGCGGAATCGAGATACGGTGCTGGGAGTTGCGGCGACACGGCCGGGATCGTCACCGTTTCGGCGGTCCCGACGGCCGGGTACTTGCGCGATCCGCCCCGCCCGTGTGGACTACGGCCAATGCTTCGCGCACGCGCGTGGCTGAGATACTTACCAAGACATGATCAGGAGGCAACCCGTGAGCGCGACCGCGGACCACGCGGAGGAGCGGACGAACCCTGCCGCCAGGCTGGGGTTCCAGCCCGGGCAGGTGGTCCAGGAGATCGGCTACGACGACGACGTCGATCAGGAGCTCCGCGAGGCCATCGAGGAAACCATCGCAGGCGACCTCATGGACGAGGACTACGACGACGTGGCCGACGCCGTTGTGCTGTGGTTCCGTGACGACGACGGCGACCTGACGGATGCGCTGGTGGATGCCACCACGTACATCGAAGAGGGCGGCGCGATCCTGCTCCTCACGCCGAAGACCGGCCGTGCGGGGTACGTGGAGCCGAGCGACATCCAGGACGCCGCCACCACGGCCGGCCTGACCGCTTCGAAGAGCGTCAGCGTCGGCAAGGACTGGAGCGGCAGCCGGCTGGCGACGCCCAAGGCGGCCAAGTCCAAGAGGTGACCGTCCTCGGACGCCGGGCGGGCTGGACATCGCCCCAGCCCGTCCGGGAGTCCCCGGTGGCCGCTGCGTAGGGTGGAGCCGAGCGTCCTGCGGCGCTCCCACCCGAACAGCCCACCGAAGGGAAGCACGACGATGGCGATCCAGGTCGGCGACAAGGCACCCGACTTCGAGCTGAAGGACAACCACGGCCGGGCCGTGAAGCTCTCGGACTTCCGCGGCGAGAAGAACGTGGTCCTGCTCTTCTACCCCTTCGCCTTCACCGGCGTGTGCACCGGCGAGCTGTGCGAGCTGCGCGACAACCTGCCCACCTTCGAGGACCGCGACACCCAGCTGCTCGCCGTCTCCAACGACTCCATCCACACGCTGCGCGTCTTCGCCGAGCAGGAGGGCCTGGAATACCCCCTGCTGAGCGACTTCTGGCCGCACGGCAACGTCTCGCGCGCGTACGGCGTCTTCGACGAGGACAAGGGGTGCGCCGTACGGGGCACCTTCATCATCGACAAGGAGGGCGTCGTGCGGTGGACCATCGTCAACGGCCTGCCGGACGCCCGCGACCTGAACGACTACGTGAAGGCGCTCGACACCCTGTGAGCGGACCGCGGCGACACCTGTGATTCTCCGGGCGCAGGGTCTGCGGGGTGCGGGAACCCGTCACTAGGATCGGCACGTTGATCCCATATCCGAAGCACGACGGGGCTCCCCGCCCCTGGACACCACATGGAGGACCCGTGGGAGTCAGCCTCAGCAAGGGCGGCAACGTATCGCTGACGAAGGAGGCCCCGGGCCTGACCGCCGTCATCGTCGGCCTGGGGTGGGACGTGCGCACGACGACCGGCACGGACTTCGACCTCGACGCCAGCGCGCTGCTGCTGAACAACTCCGGCAAGGTCGTCAGCGACCAGCACTTCGTCTTCTTCAACAACCTCAAGAGCCCCGACGGCTCGGTCGAGCACACCGGTGACAACCTCACCGGTGAGGGCGAGGGCGACGACGAGCAGATCAAGGTCAACCTGGCCGCTGTCCCGGCCGACGTCGACAAGATCGTGTTCCCGGTGTCGATCTACGACGCCGAGAACCGCCAGCAGTCCTTCGGTCAGGTCCGCAACGCCTTCATCCGCGTCGTGAACCAGGCCGGCGGGCAGGAGATCGCCCGGTACGACCTCAGCGAGGACGCCTCCACCGAGACCGCCATGGTCTTCGGTGAGCTGTACCGGCACGGCGCGGAGTGGAAGTTCCGCGCCATCGGCCAGGGCTACGCGTCGGGCCTGCGGGGCATCGCGCAGGACTTCGGCGTCAACGTCTGAGCCGACGTCCGGCACGAAGGACGTGTGAGGCCCGAAGCCCGTGCGACCGGCGCCGCCCCGTTTAGGGGCGGCGCCGGACGCGCAGGACAACCAGGGAAGCACCACCAGGGGAGGACCAGCAGCATGGGTGTCACGCTCGCCAAGGGAGGCAACGTCTCCCTCTCCAAGGCCGCACCGAATCTCACCAACGTCATGATCGGACTCGGCTGGGACGCGCGGTCCACCACCGGCGCCCCCTTCGACCTGGACGCCAGCGCGCTGCTGTGCGGGGCCGGGAACCGGGTGCTGGGTGACGAGTGGTTCGTCTTCTACAACCAGCTGACCAGCCCCGACGGCTCCGTGGAGCACACCGGTGACAACCTCACCGGTGAGGGGGAGGGCGACGACGAGTCGATCCTGGTGGACCTCGCCAAGGTGCCGCCGCAGTGCGAGAAGATCATCTTCCCCGTCTCCATCCACATGGCGGACGAGCGCGGGCAGACCTTCGGCCAGGTCTCCAACGCCTTCATCCGCGTGGTCAACCAGGCCGACGGCCAGGAGCTGGCCCGCTACGACCTGAGCGAGGACGCCTCCACCGAGACCGCGATGATCTTCGGCGAGCTGTACCGCTACCAGGGCGAGTGGAAGTTCCGTGCGGTGGGTCAGGGGTACGCGTCGGGTCTGCGGGGCATCGCTCTAGACTTCGGAGTCAACGTTTCGTAAAACTCGGTACGACTCGGGGAAGATCCTCCCCCAGACTCCGTCTGGGAGGTGCCCCCACCACACGATGGGGTAGCCAGTGCTTCTGAAAACCTTCGGCTGGTCGTTCGCGGTCACCGCGCTCGGTCTGGTCGCGGCGGCGTTCTACGGGGGGTGGACCGCCTTCGGCATCGTGGCGATCCTGGCCATCCTGGAGATCTCGCTGTCCTTCGACAACGCGGTGGTCAACGCCGGAATCCTGAAGAAGATGAACGCCTTCTGGCAGAAGATCTTCCTCACGGTCGGCGTCCTCATCGCCGTCTTCGGCATGCGGCTGGTCTTCCCCGTCGTCATCGTCGCGATCAGCGCCAAGATGGGTCCCATCGAGGCCGTCGACCTCGCGCTCAACAACAAGGACCGCTACCAGCAGCTGGTCACCGACGCCCACCCGGCGATCGCCGCGTTCGGTGGCATGTTCCTGCTGATGATCTTCCTCGACTTCATCTTCGAGGACCGGGACATCCAGTGGCTGCGCTGGATCGAGCGTCCGCTGGCCAAGCTGGGCAAGGTCGACATGCTGTCGGTCTGCATCGCCCTGATCGTCCTGCTCATCACGTCGTTCACCTTCGCCACCCACGCCCACCAGCACGGCGGCGCCCACGTGGACAAGGCGCAGACGGTCCTGATCGCCGGTATCGCCGGCCTGATCACCTACATGGTCGTCGGCGGCCTCTCCGGCTACTTCGAGGACAAGCTGGAGGAAGAGGAGGAGCGCGAGCACGAGGAGGAGGAAGAGGCCGCCCGCAGCGGCAAGCAGAAGCCCGCGATCGTCCTGGCCGGACAGGCCGCGTTCTTCATGTTCCTCTACCTGGAGGTCCTGGACGCCTCCTTCTCCTTCGACGGCGTGATCGGCGCCTTCGCCATCACCAACGACATCGTCCTGATGGCCCTCGGCCTCGGCATCGGCGCCATGTACGTCCGGTCGCTGACCGTCTACCTGGTCCGCCAGGGCACCCTCGACGACTACGTCTACCTGGAGCACGGCGCCCACTACGCCATCGGCGCCCTCGCGGTGCTCCTCTTGGTCACCATCCAGCACGAGATCAACGAGGTCATCACCGGCCTCGTCGGCGTCGTCCTGATCGCGGCGTCCTTCTTCTCCTCCGTCCGCCGCAACCGCGCCCTGGCCGCGGCGGGCGAGGGCAGCGACGAGAAGGCCGAGGTCTCCTCCGGGGTGTGACAGCCCGGAGGATGAGGAACGCTCTGAGCGGGGCGGCCGACGCGGTCGGCCGCCCCGCCGGCGTCACACACGGGTACCTGGGGGCGGGAATGGGCTTCTTCGACGGACTGCTGGGCGGGCGCGCCGCGGAGTTCGACTCCGGCAACGCGTCGACCAACGCCATAGAACTGACCAGGCGGCACCAGACGGTGTCCCTCACCAAGCAGGAGGCGGCCACCGGCCACCTGCGCGTCAACCTCTCCTGGCGGATGCGGACCTCCGACTTCGACGGAGCCCAGCGCACCAGCCTGTTCCGGCACCCCTTCAAGGCCCTGAGGCCGCCGGAGGTCCTCGGCCACGGCCAGAGCATGGTCAACGTCGACCTGGACCTCGGCTGCCTGTACGAGCTGACCGACGGCACGAAGGGGGTCGTGCAGCCCCTCGGCGGCTATCTCGGCGACGTCAACGCCCCGCCGTACATCAAACTCAGCGGCGACGACCGGTTCGGCTCGGCGTCCGGCGAGACGATGTACGTCAACCTCGACCACCGCGACGCCATCAAGCGACTGCTGGTCTTCGTCTACATCTACGACCAGACCCCCGCCTTCGACCGTACGCACGCCGTCGTCACCCTCTACCCCAGCAACGGCCCGCGCATCGAGATAGGCCTGGACGAGCGCCACCCCCAGGCCCGCTCGTGCGCCGTGGTCATGATCGAGAACATCAAGGGCGAACTGATCGTCCGCCGCGAGGTGAAGTTCGTCTACGGCTTCCAGGGCGAACTGGACCGCCTCTACGGCTGGGGCCTGCAGTGGGGCCGGGGCTTCAAGACGAAGGTGGACCGGTGAGCGCCGCCCGCGTCCCGGCGTGACTAGCGCCCGATGAACTGCGGCCCCTGCGGTGGCAGCCGGAAGTACGCGTCCCCCGCCACAGCCGCCGGCGCCGACATCGGCTGCGGATAGCCGTACGCGGGCGGCTGCGCCGGAACCGCGGCCGTCGGCTGCTCCGGGGGCAACGGCTGGGACGGGGCCGGCTCCTCCTCCATCTCGGACTCGTCCACCGAGATGCCGAAGTCCGTGGCCAGACCCTTCAGCCCGTTCGAATAGCCCTCACCCAGCGCCCGGAACTTCCAGCCCTCCCCCCGCCGGTACAGCTCACCGCAGATCAGCGCCGTCTCCGCGCCGGTCTCGGGCGTGATCTCGAACCGGGCCAGCGGCTCCCCGTCGGCGACCGCCGCGTCGTACAGCAGGATGCACAGCGCCGGCACCTGGTCGAAGGCGACCCCGTCCGCCGAGGCGACCAGCAGGATCCGGCCGACCCCCGGCTCCACCCCGGCCAGGTCCGTCTGGATGGTGTCCGTCAGCCCCTCGGCGATCCGCTTCTTGCCGAGCCGCCACACCTTCCCGGAGGGGTGCCGGGGCTGGTTGTAGAAGACGAAGTCCTCGTCGGAGCGCACACGGCCGTCCGGGCCCAGCAGCAGCGCCGACGCATCCACGTCCGGAACCCCTTGCCCGGGCGCCCAGCGCAGCACGGCGCGCACCGTGGTGGCCTCCAGCGGGACGTTCGACCCTTTCAGCATCGCGTGCGTCATGCGGTCATCCTGCCCTCTCGGTCCTGGTCACGACAATGCGGGGGGCGGTGCCGCCGACATGGGCGAGTTACCGGGAATTCATGCCCGCGGGGAACCCCGGACACGGATCCCTACGTACTATTACCGGCCACCCTTTACCGAACCCACAGGATCGGCTCGTACCCCGAGGGAGTTCTATGCGTCATTTCGGGCACATCGCCCCCGAGGTGCGGCAGCGCCTCTTCCATCAGGAGCCCTGCGCGTTCACCGCCGACTCCCCGGCCCGGCTGCTCTCCGCGGCCCTGGGCGCCACGCTGTACAGCCCGGCCACCCGGCCCCGGCTCGCCGACGACGTCGTCAAACAGGCCGGCAACGGCGTGGTCTCGATGGTGCTGTGCCTGGAGGACTCGATCGACGACGCGGACGTCGAGCCGGGGGAGGAGAACCTCGTCCGGCAGTTCGCCGACCTCGCCGCCCGGCCCGGTACGGAGCCGCCCCTGCTGTTCATCCGGGTGCGCACCCCCGAGCAGATACCGGACCTGGTCCGCCGCCTCGGCCCCGCCGTGCGCCTGCTGTCCGGATTCGTGCTGCCGAAGTTCACCGAGGAACGCGGCATCCCCTTCCTGGAGGCACTGGCCGCCGCCGAGAACAGCAGTGGCCGGCGGCTCTTCGCCATGCCCGTCCTGGAGTCCCCCGAGCTGCTCTACCGCGAGTCCCGGGTGGAGACCCTGGAGGGCATCCTGCGCGCGGTCGGCAAGTACCGGGACCGGGTGCTGGCCCTCCGTCTCGGCGTGACCGACTTCTGCTCCTCCTACGGTCTGCGCCGCGCCCCGGACATGACCGCCTACGACGTCCAGATCGTCGCCTCCGTGATCGCCGACGTCGTCAACATGCTCGGCCGCGCCGACGGCACCGGCTTCACCGTCACCGGCCCGGTCTGGGAGTACTTCCGCGTTCCCGAACGCATGTTCAAACCGCAGCTGAGGCAGAGCCCGTTCCTGGAGGTGCAGGCCACCTCACTGCGCGAGAAGCTGATCGAACACGCCATGGACGGACTGCTCCGGGAGATCTCCCTCGACCAGGCCAACGGCCTGCTCGGCAAGACCTGCATCCACCCGTCCCACGTCCTGCCCGTGCACGCGCTCTCCGTGGTCAGCCACGAGGAGTTCAGCGACGCCCAGGACATCCTGCGGCCGGAACGCGGCGGCGGGGGTGTACTCCGGTCGGCCTACACGAACAAGATGAACGAAGTGAAACCGCACCGCGCCTGGGCCGAGCGGACCCTGTTGCGCGCCGAGGTGTTCGGCGTCGCCAACGAGGACGTCGGCTTCGTGGAACTGCTCGCCGCCGGCATACCCGGCTGAACCACCTCCACCTCTTCCAGGGAACGAATGAACAACGCAGTGAACGACGCGGTCTGGTCCGGCAGCTGGGTCGCCGAGCGGCTCGGGGTCGGACTCGCGGGCGACGACGGCCTGCCGGCCCTGCTCGGACTCGCGCTGCGGCGCAACCCCAAGCGGGCGCACCTGCTGGTCTCGAACGTCCTCGGCAAGCACGTCCCCCAGTCGCCGGCCGTGGTGTACGAGCACGGCCGCCGCCTGGGCCGGCGGGTGGCCGCGCTGCTCGGCGAGGAGGGAGCCGGGGCCGTCGTCCTCGGCTACGCGGAGACCGCGACGGGGCTGGGGCACGCGGTCGCCGACGGGCTCGGCGCGGTGCCGTACCTGCACTCCACGCGGCGGCCGGTTCCCGGGGTCGCCCCGGCGGGCGGCTTCGAGGAGTCGCACTCGCACGCCACGTCGCACCTGCTGCTGCCGGAGGACCCCGCCCTGCTGGCCGGGGACGGGCCGCTGGTGCTGGTCGACGACGAGTTCTCGACCGGCAACACCGTGCTGAACACCGTTCGCGATCTGCACGCGCGGTATCCGCGGGGCCGGTACGTGGTGGTCGCCCTGGTCGACATGCGGTCGGCCGAGGACTCCGCACGGCTGGAGAGGTTCGCACGGGAGATCGGGGCCCGGGTCGACGTGGTCGCCGCCGCGTCCGGGACCGTGCGGCTGCCGGAGGGCGTGCTGGACAAGGGGCAGCGGCTGGTCGCCGAATGCGAGGCCGCCGGGAGCGGGTCGAGTGCGGCTGCCCGCGCCCCCGAGGCGCCGCGTCAGCCGGGCCGCGTCGCGCGGGTCGACCTGCACTGGCCTGCCGGGCTCCCCGACGGCGGCCGGCACGGTTTCACCCCCGCCCACCGGGCCCGGCTCGAAGCGGCGCTGCCCGCCATGGCCGGGCGCATACGCGCGGCCCTGCCCGCCGCTGCCCGGCGTGTGCTGGTGCTCGGGTTCGAGGAGCTGATGTACGTCCCGCTGCGGCTCGCCCGGGAGGTGGAGCGGGGCACGGACGCCGAGGTGCGGTTCTCCACCACCACCCGGTCGCCCGTGCTCGCGGTCGACGACCCCGGCTACGCCATCCGCAGCCGCCTGGTCTTCCCGGCCCACGACGACCCGGCCGACGGGCCCGGCGAGCGGTACGCCTACAACGTGGCCGGCGCCGGCTTCGACGCCGTCGTCGCGGTGGTCGACTCCGTCGCCGACACCCCCGCCCTGCACGCGAGCGACGGCCTGCTGGCCGCTCTCGCCGCGCACGTCCCGCACGTCCTGCTCGCGGTCGTGCCCTCGTACGTCCCGCACGCTCCCGAAAGGCCGGCCATGCTGCCCGAGCCCCTCCGCGGCCCCGCATTCTCCTCGTACGCGCCGGAGGAGGTCGGCTGGCTGCTCCAGGACCTCTCCGACGTGACCCTGGAGGCGCCGACGGAGGAGCGGGAGGAGGCCATCCAGAGCGGCGGCGCGCACTACGCCGAGTCGCTGCCGGTGGAGTACCAGCCCAGCGCGCAGTACCAGGAGCTGTTCCACGCGGCCCTGGACGCCTCCGCCGCCCGCCTCGCGCGGGCCGTCGGGGCCGTGACCGAGATCGTGCTCACCGAGCGGTCGCCCCGCCCGGTGCTGGTCTCCCTGGCCCGCGCCGGCACCCCGGTCGGCATCCTGATGCGCCGCTGGGCCCGCTTCCGGCACGGCCTCGACCTGCCGCACTACGCCGTGTCGATCGTGCGCGGCCGGGGCATCGACGCCAACGCGCTGCGCTGGCTGGCCGCCCACCACGACCCCCGGGACGTCGTCTTCGTCGACGGCTGGACCGGCAAGGGCGCGATCACCCGCGAACTCGCCGAAGCCGTCGAGGAGTTCGAGCGGAAGGAGGGCATCGGCGGATTCGACCCGGAGATCGCCGTCCTCGCCGACCCCGGCTCCTGCGTACGCACCTACGGCACCCGCGAGGACTTCCTCATCCCCTCCGCGTGCCTCAACTCGACCGTCTCCGGGCTGATCTCCCGTACCGTGCTGCGCGCCGACCTGGTCGGCCCGCACGACTTCCACGGCGCCAAGTTCTACCGCGAACTCGCGGACGCGGACGTCTCCGTGGCCTTCCTCGACACCGTCGCCGCCCGCTTCCCCGAGGTGGCCGACGGAGTGGACGGCGCGGTGAAGGAGCTGCTGGCCACGGACCGCACCCCGACCTGGGCGGGCTGGCGCGCGGTCGAGCGGATCAGCGAGGAGTACGGCATCCACGACGTGAACCTCGTCAAGCCCGGCGTCGGCGAGACCACCCGGGTGCTGCTGCGCCGGGTGCCGTGGAGGATCCTCGCGCGGGCGGGCGCGGGCGCCGACCTGGACCATGTGCGGCTGCTCGCCGAGCAGCGCGGGGTGCCGGTCGAGGAGGTGGACGACCTGCCGTACACCTGCGTGGGGCTGATCCACCCCCAGTACACGCGGGGCGCCACGGGCGCCGACGGCAAGGCGGTGACCGTCTGATGCCGGTGCTGGTGGCGAGCGACCTGGACCGCACGCTGATCTACTCCTCGGCGGCCCTCGCGCTGACCATGCCCGACGCGCGGGCACCCCGGCTGCTGTGCGTGGAGGTGCACGAGGCCAGGCCGCTGTCGTACATGACCGAGACCGCGGCCCAGCTGCTGACCGACCTCGGCGACACGGCCGTCTTCGTGCCGACGACGACCCGGACGCGCAAGCAGTACCAGCGGATCAACCTGCCGGGCCCGCCGCCGGCGTACGCGATCTGCGCCAACGGCGGCCATCTGCTGGTCGACGGGGTCACCGACGCCGACTGGCACGCGGGCGTCCAGGCGCGGCTCGCCGACGAGTGCGCGCCGCTGGCGGAGGTCAGCGAGCATCTGCTGCGGTCCGCCGACCCGGTGTGGATGCGCAAGCACCGGATCGCCGAGGACCTGTTCGCCTACCTGGTGGTGGAGCGCGAGCTGCTGCCCGGGGAGTGGGTGAAGGAGCTGGCGGTGTGGGCGGAGAACCGCGGCTGGACGGTGTCCCTGCAGGGCCGCAAGATCTACGCCGTACCGAAACCGCTCACCAAGAGCGCGGCCGTCCGCGAGGTGGCCCGGCGCACCGGCGCCCAGCTGACACTGGCCGCCGGGGACTCCCTGCTCGACGCCGACCTGCTCCTGGCCGCCGACCGGGGCTGGCGCCCCGGCCACGGCGAACTCGCCGACACCGACTGGGCGGCCCCGCAGATCAGCGCCCTCCCGGAACGGGGGGTCCTGGCGGGCGAGCGGATCCTGCGGGAGTTCCTGAAAGCGGCACGGCAGCCTGTCTGAGCGGCTACCCGCAGCACCCGCCCCCGCAACAGCCGCCCCCGCCGGCTCCCGGCGAAGGCGCGGGCGCAGCCGCGGACGTGTTGTTCGACACGCCCACAGCCACCGTCGACAGAAGCTTCACCGTGTCGTCGTGCCCCGCGGGGCACGAGGCGGGGGCGGCCGACTGCGCCATGGGCCGGCTGAGTTCGAAGGTGTCGCCGCAGGTCCGGCAGCGGTACTCGTAACGAGGCATGGCCCCAGGTTAGCCGCCGGGACACGGCCGGGGCTGTCTCAAAGTTTCATGAGCGCTGCTTTCTATCCGGCATATGTGCAGGGCATTCGAAAACGTTACTGATAATTTGTGAACGCCGTTGCGAGGATGCTCAGCTCACCCGCGCGAGCAAGACCGAGTGCGGAGGGAGACGCAGGCGTGACCAATGCGTCGCAGGGGGAGGACGGCCCGATGGGGGGTGGCCGTGGCGAGAAGCCGTTGGACGCCGATGAGACGCTGCACCTGAGAGTCGACGCCCTCAGGGCGGACGAGACCATGCAGCTGCGCGTGCCCCCGCCACCGGAGCCGCCCGCTCCGGGCGGCGGCCGGGCCGATCTCATGTCGGATGACCTCCGCAGGTTGGACATCGTTGCCTGCATCCTGGACGGCAGACGGTGCAAACCTGGGCATTCCGACAGGGTGATGTCGA
>NZ_JBEXKG010000072.1:0-38237 GCF_040609555.1 Streptomyces sp. NPDC004658 | reverse complement strand
GGCCTCGTCGCCGTCGGGGCCGACGGGGTCGGCGGGGCCGAGGGCGGTGCGGGCCCGGGCCAGGTCGGCGGACCAGTCGGAGCCGTCGGCGAGGCGGGCCCACAGCGGGCGCAGCAGTTCGCCGTCGCCGCCGAGCAGCGGCAGACACCGATCCAAACAAGCCAATCCGCTGGCGGCCAGTCCGCGTTCGTCGGCCTGTGCGATCAGTTCCACCAGGCTCATGGATGCCTCCCTCGCCAGGGCGCCGACCGGTACGGAGCCCGCACTTCCCCTTACTGCGTGCGACGGCGCGGGAGTGTCACAGCGCAATGTTTCGGCCAAAGGGAGTCGCGGCAGGTCAGCCGTAGACGGGGGCGGGCAGCTCGCCCGAGAACACCTTGCGCTCCTGCATCCGGGTCAGCCGGACGACCACCACGACGGCGAGGACGGCCGCCGCGATGTCGACTCCGTCGGAGAACAGCATCACCCGGGCGGCGTCGCGCAGTTCGGCCGCCGTCCCGGCGTTCCGGGACGTGGTGTACGCGTACCGGCCCGCGAGGAGGCTGATGATCCACAGCGTCCACCAGGCGTTGACCGGCGTGTGCCCGGACCGGGTGCCCCAGGGAGCGCTGGCGTCCCAGCTGTCGGCGACGATCCGGCGCGGGAACCAGAGGTTCACGACGGGGCAGAACCAGCCGCCGATCGTCCAGCCGCGCTTCATCCGGTGCCGGGAGGCGTCGAACACCTCGGCGTTCACCCGGACCCGCCACAGCCAGCACAGGTAGACGACCGCCGTGGCGACCAGCGCGACCATCTGGGAGACGCCGGCCACCGCGTAGAGCGCGTCCGCGCGGTCGGCCCGGTCGACGACTCCGGCCCCGCCGGCGCCGTCGGCGATGTCACCGGTGACGTCGAGTTCCAGCAGGTCCGCGTAGCAGGCGAACAGGTCGGTGGCGACGACGAGCCCGAGCAGTACGGCGGTGGCCCGGGCGAGCCCGGCCGGCGAGCGCAGCCAGGCGCCGGGCGGGGCGGGGTACGGCGGCGCGGGCGCGGGCGAGGTCATGACGGAGTCCCCCCGGACGACGAGAGCGGAGCCGGGCGTCGGCTCTCCCCGAGGTGACGCGCGGACACTGCTACGGACACGCGGTGTTCTTCAGGACGCGCGCGGACACCGGAACATACGGTCGGACGCCGCCCCGCGTCCACCCGGTCACCGGTCCAGCCGGTCCGCCAGCTCGCGGAAGCCGGCCCAGGACAGCGCGGGCGTGCGCGGGTCCCACAGCTTCTGCGCGGTGGCCCGCAGCGGCATCCGGATCCCGGCGGCGACCTGTGCCTCCGTCTGCGCGTGCGGGAAGTCGGACCAGACGGCGAACGAGCCGCCGAGGATCTGCCCGTCGTAGCGCTCCGGCACGGCGGTCGTGCCGCGCAGCACGCGCGGGTTCCACCGCTCGTAGATCCGCTGTCCGGTCGGGTACACGAAGGTCTGCGGCTGTCCGAGGACGTAGTAGAGGAACTCGTCGTTGTAGTTGAGCACCTTCCGGCCCTCGCTCAGGTACTCCACGGGCTGCCGGGCGCCGATCTCCTTGCCGGTCCAGTAGGCGACCTTGATGTCCGCGTCGGGCCGCACGGAGGCGGTGCGGTAGAAGCCGTCGTTCCACGCGCGCACGCTCCGGTCGTGGGCGCGGACGGTGGCGGCGCGGTCGTTGAGCCAGCCGGTGGCGAGGTCGGCGACGGTCGCGCCGGGGCCGAAGGCCTGCCGGGCGGCGGCGGCCAGCTGCGGGAACGAGGCCTGCGGGTCCTTGACGGTCAGCGCCTGGTACTCGTCCCCGCCCAGGTGCCACTGGTCGCCGGTGAAGAGCCCGGCGTACTCGTCGAGCAGGTCGTCGACGATCCGGGCGGAGGCCTCCTTGGAGATGTCGACGGCGCCCCGCGTCGGCACCCCGCTCGCGTTGCGCAGCTGGAGGTCCGGGTGGGCGGCGATGACGGCCCCCAGGTGTCCCGGCGAGTCGATCTCCGGTACGACGGTGATGTGCCGGCTCTCCGCCAGCGCCACGATCCTCCTGACCTGGGCCTTGGTCAGATGGTTCGCGGAGACGATCTCGGGATGGGTGCTGGACTCGATCCGGAAGGCCTGGTCGTCGGAGAAGTGCAGGCCCAGCTCGTTGAACTTCAGGTCCCCCAGCTCGCGTATCCGGTCCTCGATCCAGGTCTCGCTGTACGGCTTGCGCGCGATGTCGATCATGAACCCGCGCACCGGCTTGGCGGGCTCGTCCCGAACGACGCCCTCGGGTGCCGTGCCGCCGCCGTGGACCTCCTGCTTCAGGGTGCGGGTGCCGTAGAACACGCCGGCCTCGCCGGGCCCGCTGATGTCGACCCGCCCGTCCCGGACGGTCATGGTGTACGACTCCTGGTTCCCGCCCCCGCCGCCGAGCGCGAGCCGCACATCGCCCGCCCGCACGTCGTCCTTCTCCCCCGCGTAGCTCAGCCCCAGCTCCCCGGCTATGAGCCGCCCCTCGTCGGCCAGCCGGGGGTCGCGCACCACCACCCGGGCGCCCGGGCGCGGTGTCCAGCCGGGCCCGCGCGCCGGGGTGTGCGAGCGCACCGCGGGTATCGTGCGCGGCGCCCGCGACAGCGGGTAGGAGCGGGTCGGGCTGGGGCTCGCCGTCGGTGTGCCCGGGTCGCCGGCGCCGGCGTCGGTGCCGGCGACCCGGCCGGACGACTGCCGTGCGCTCCCCTCCGGCTTTCCGCCGCCCCCGTCCGACGAGGCCCACACGCCGACGCCCGTGCCGAGCGCGACGGTCCCGACGAACGCGGCGGCCACCACCGCCCGCTTCCGTATCCGCTGCCGCGCCGGGCCACGGCGCCTGTGCCTGTGCTGGATCACCCTGCCAACGTACGACCGATCTTCCGCTCGGCTGTCACCCAGGCGTTCCGAAACTCTCCCGTCCGGGTGAATTTCAGGCATCCCTCGGACACAGCGTGACCACTCTCGATAACCTGAGGTCACAGTTTTCACAGCATCCCCTGCCACACCACATGTGACGCGAGGACCCACGCTGCCCGCCCACCGCCTGCCGTATCTCCCCACACCCCTCGACGCCTTCAACACGGCACCCGCGGAGGAGGCCCGCGCCCTTCTCCTGCACTGCCTGCACAGCTTGCGCTGGTCCGACCGGATCGCCGACCACCGCCCCTACCCCGACCTGGACGCCCTGCTGGCGGCGGGGGACGAGGCGGCGTACGACCTCTCGCCGGGCGATCTGGCCGAGGCGCTGGCCGGTGAGCGCCTCCCCGAGCTGCCCGAGGACACCTACTCGGCGGCCCACATGGCCCTCGGCGCCGCGCACGCCGCGTACGAGGCCCGATTCGGACACGCGTTCGTCATCTATCTGGGTGACGTCGCCGCGGACGAGGTCATCGACCACATCCTCGAAGCGATCCGGTCACGATTGGCGAACGATCCCGAGGAGGAGCGGGTGGTGGCGGCCGACGAGCTCCGGCGCCTCGCGCGGGGGCGGCTGCTGACCCTGCTCAGCGGCGCGGGGCCGTGTTCGATTTGTGGCTACCGGCACACGGCTGCGACCAGCCCAAACACCCCCGCACCCGGCAAATGACACTCGAACCCGCCCCGGCAACCGCTCCCGCTAGCCCAACCGCGTGCCACTTTGATCACACCGGTAGGCCCCCCGTAAGCACCACGGCGGCACGTGGATACCATGCAGAGGGCCGGTGGACCGTACCCGGCCGGGCCCGACCGACAGTGAAGCCGGCGCGGCCCTAGTCCCCGCTCCCGGAGGGTTCTTCCGTGCCGGCTGGAACGCTGTACCGCGGCCGGGAAGGAATGTGGTCCTGGGTGGCTCACCGAGTCACCGGCGTCCTCATTTTCTTCTTCCTGTTCGTTCACGTGCTGGACACCGCTCTCGTGCGTGTTTCCCCCGAGGACTACGACAAGGTCGTAGCCACGTACAAGACGCCGATCGTCGCGCTGCTGGAGTACGGCCTCGTCGCCGCCATCCTCTTCCACGCGCTCAACGGCCTGCGCGTCATCGCCGTCGACTTCTGGTCGAAGGGCCCGCGCTACCAGAAGCAGATGTTCTGGACCGTGATGGGTGTCTGGATCGTGCTGATGCTCGGGGCGATCTACCCGGTCCTCGGCCACGCCTACCGTGTCCTGTTTGGGAGCTGACGCCGATGTCCACGACTGAAACCGCGGCCTCGGGAGTCGGCCCCGTCGAGGGCGCTCCCGTCTACACCGTCGACAACCCGGCCCCGCTGATCGAGGCGCCGCGCAAACGCACCAAGAAGTCCCCGAAGTCGACCCGGGGCAACTTCGAGCTGGCCGCCTGGCTGTTCATGCGCCTGTCCGGCATCGTGCTGGTCGTCCTCGTCATCGGCCACCTGCTGATCCAGCTCGTGCTGGACGGCGGCGTCTCCAAGATCGGCTTCGCCTTCGTGGCCGGCCGCTGGGCGTCCCCGTTCTGGCAGGTCTGGGACCTGCTGATGCTGTGGCTGGCGATGCTGCACGGCGCCAACGGCCTGCGCACGATCATCAACGACTACGCGGAGCGCCCGACCAGCCGGCTGTGGCTGAAGGGCCTGCTCTACACCGCCACGGTGTTCACCATCCTGCTGGGCACGCTGGTGATCTTCACCTTCGACCCGAACATCCGCTAGGCACGGGGCTGCGAGAATCATGAAGATCCACAAGTACGACACCGTCATCGTCGGCGCCGGTGGCGCGGGCATGCGCGCCGCCATCGAGGCGACGAAGCGCAGCCGCACCGCCGTGCTGACCAAGCTCTACCCCACCCGCTCCCACACGGGCGCCGCGCAGGGCGGCATGGCCGCCGCGCTGGCCAACGTGGAGGAGGACAACTGGGAGTGGCACACCTTCGACACGGTCAAGGGCGGTGACTACCTGGTCGACCAGGACGCCGCCGAGATCCTGGCGAAGGAGGCCATCGACGCCGTCCTCGACCTGGAGAAGATGGGCCTGCCGTTCAACCGGACCCCGAACGGCACCATCGACCAGCGCCGCTTCGGCGGTCACAGCCGCAACCACGGCGAGGCGCCGGTCCGCCGGTCCTGCTACGCCGCGGACCGCACCGGCCACATGATCCTCCAGACGCTGTACCAGAACTGCGTCAAGGAGGGCGTGGAGTTCTTCAACGAGTTCTACGTCCTGGACCAGCTGATCACCGAGGTCGACGGGGTCAAGCGCTCCGCCGGTGTCGTCGCCTACGAGCTGGCGACCGGCGAGATCCACATCTTCCAGGCGAAGGCCGTCATCTACGCCTCCGGCGGCTGCGGCAAGTTCTTCAAGGTGACCTCCAACGCGCACACCCTCACCGGTGACGGCCAGGCCGCCGTCTACCGCCGGGGTCTGCCGCTGGAGGACATGGAGTTCTTCCAGTTCCACCCGACCGGCATCTGGCGCATGGGCATCCTGCTCACCGAGGGCGCCCGCGGCGAGGGCGGCATCCTGCGCAACAAGGACGGCGAGCGCTTCATGGAGAAGTACGCTCCCGTCATGAAGGACCTGGCGTCCCGCGACGTCGTGTCCCGCTCCATCTACACGGAGATCCGCGAGGGCCGCGGCTGCGGTCCCGAGGGCGACCACGTCTACCTGGACCTCACCCACCTGCCGCCGGAGCAGCTGGACGCCAAGCTCCCGGACATCACCGAGTTCGCGCGGACCTACCTCGGCATCGAGCCGTACACGGACCCGATCCCGATCCAGCCGACCGCGCACTACGCCATGGGCGGCATCCCGACGAACGTCGAGGGTGAGGTCCTGGCGGACAACACCACGGTCGTCCCGGGCCTGTACGCGGCCGGCGAGGTCGCCTGCGTGTCCGTGCACGGCGCCAACCGCCTCGGCACCAACTCGCTGCTGGACATCAACGTCTTCGGCCGCCGCGCGGGCATCGCCGCCGCCGAGTACTCGGCGAAGGCCGACTACGTCGAGCTGCCGGACGCCCCGGAGGCCTTCGTCGTCGAGCAGATCGAGCGGCTGCGCACCTCCACCGGCAACGAGCGGGTGGCGACCCTGCGCCGCGAGCTGCAGGAGACCATGGACGCCAACGTCATGGTGTTCCGCACCGAGCAGACGATCAAGACGGCGGTCGAGAAGATCGCCGAGCTCAAGGAGCGCTACAAGAACGTGGCGATCCAGGACAAGGGCAAGCGTTTCAACACGGACCTGCTGGAGGCGATCGAGCTGGGCAACCTGCTCGACCTGGCCGAGGTCATGGCGGTGTCGGCCCTCGCCCGCAAGGAGTCCCGCGGCGGTCACTACCGCGAGGACTACCCGAACCGCGACGACGTCAACTTCATGCGCCACACCATGGCGTACCGCGAGGTCGGCGCCGACGGCTCGGAAACCGTCCGTCTCGACTACAAGCCGGTCGTCCAGACCCGCTACCAGCCGATGGAGCGTAAGTACTGATGGCTACCCCTGTTCTGGACAAGGCGGACGCGGCCGGCCAGCCCGAGCCCGGCTTCGCCGACTCCCCCTACATCACGGTCACCTTCCGCATCCGCCGGTTCAACCCGGAGGTCGCGGCGGAGGCCACCTGGGAAGACTTCCAGCTGGAGATCGACCCCAAGGAGCGGGTCCTCGACGGCCTCCACAAGATCAAGTGGGACGTCGACGGCACCCTCACCTTCCGCCGGTCGTGCGCGCACGGCATCTGCGGCTCGGACGCGATGCGGATCAACGGCAAGAACCGCCTCGCCTGCAAGACGCTGATCAAGGACATCAACCCCGAGAAGCCGATCACGATCGAGCCCATCAAGGGCCTGACGGTCCTGAAGGACCTGGTCGTCGACATGGAGCCGTTCTTCCAGGCGTACCGGGACGTCATGCCGTTCCTGGTCGTCAAGGAGACGAACGAGCCCACCCGGGAGCGCTACCAGTCGCCGGAGGACCGCGAGCGCTTCGACGACACGACGAAGTGCATCCTGTGCGCGGCCTGCACCTCGTCCTGCCCGGTGTTCTGGAACGACGGCCAGTACTTCGGTCCGGCCGCGATCGTGAACGCCCACCGCTTCATCTTCGACAGCCGGGACGAGGCGGGCGAGCAGCGCCTGGAGATCCTCAACGACCGTGACGGCGTGTGGCGTTGCCGCACGACCTTCAACTGCACGGACGCCTGCCCGCGCGGCATCGAGGTCACGAAGGCGATCCAGGAAGTGAAGCGCGCCCTGATCACGCGCCGCTACTGACCTTTCCGCTCCGCAGTGAGCCGCTGACGGGTCCCCCTGGGAGCCCCACCGGAAGTCCGCTCCGGTGGGGCTCCTCGCTTCCCGGCGGTAAGGCTCCTAATGTGACGACATGTCAGACGAAGAGTCGTACGAACTGCTCGGTTTCGACAACGTGCTGCTCCCCGTCGGCGACCTCGGCGAGGCCGTCGCCTTCTACGAGCGGGCCGGGTTCGCCGTGGGCTTCCGGTTCGACGAGGGCGGGATCGCACAGCTGAAGGTCGGCGGGGAGACGCCCGGCATCCTGCTGCGCACGGAGGAGGAGCTGCGGCGGCGGACCCCGCCCTGGCCCTCGCCGCGCGTCTGGCTGGAGGTGCCGGACGCGCGGGCGGCGGCGCGGGAGCTGGCCGCCGCCGGTATCGAACTCCTGGACGAGGTGTTCCCGGTGGCCACCGGCTGGACGGTGGAGATCGCCGACCCCTGGGGCAACATCCTCGGTTTCACGGACTACACCAAGCGCCCGGCACTGGGCCGCAGACCCTGAGGCGGTCCTGCTGGTGCCGGGCGTGGCCGCCGTCCTGCTCAGGGGCGCCCCCGTCACTCGTTAGGCTCCTCCCGTGCCCGCGAAGAACGACGGCCCCGACGCGGCCGGCCCCCACAGCAGCAAGTCCGAGCAGACCCGTGCGCTGATCCTGGAGACCGCGATGCGGTTGTTCCAGGAGCGCGGGTACGACAAGACGACGATGCGGGCCATCGCCAAGGAGGCCGGGGTCTCCGTCGGCAACGCCTACTACTACTTCGAGGGCAAGGAACACCTGATCCAGGGCTTCTACGACCGGATCGCCGCCGAGCACCAGGCGGCGGTCCGGGAGGTCCTGGACCGGGAGACCGACCTGGAGGCGCGGCTCGCGGGCGTGCTCACCGCGTGGCTGGACATCGCCCGGCCGTACCACGAGTTCGCGGTGCAGTTCTTCAAGAACGCGGCCGACCCCGACAGCCCGCTCAGCCCCTTCTCGCCGGAGAGCGAGCACGCGCGCGAGCAGGCCATCAGCGTGCACCGGGAGGTGCTGGCCGGTTCGAAGTCCAAGGTGGCCCCCGAGCTGCGGGACGTGCTCCCGGAGCTGATGTGGCTGGCCCAGATGGGCCTGGTCCTGTACTGGATCTTCGACCGCACGGAGGGGCGGGAGCGCAGTTACCGGCTGGCGCGGCGGGGGGCCCGCCTGACCGCCCGCGGTGTCTCGCTGGCCCGGTTCCGGGTGCTGCGGCCCCTCGTCCTGGAGATCCACGAGCTGTTCACGGACTTCCTGCCGGGGATGACGAAGGTCCTGCCGGACCCGGGGCGGGGGGACCGGAACGGCGAGTGATCACTTTCGGGTGACAGCGCGGGAACACGACGCCCGGGGTCCGGGCTGCCTACGATGATGCTCTCGACACCAGCCCCTAGGAGGCACGCGATGTCCGCTGCATCCGTCGAGCAGCCCTTCGACGCCGACGAGCCGTTCTCCCTCACGGCCATCGCCGACGAGATCATGGAGCGCCATCCGGGCTACCGCGTCGAGATCATCGGAGGCCATCTCCTCGTGACCCCTTCACCGGATGCCCCCCACGCCCGTGTTCTGACCGATCTCATGATTCCCTTCCTCGCCGCCGGACTGCACGGCGCGGAGACCGAGGTCCTCCAGAGCGTCGCGATCAAGCTCCCTACCGGGGCCGAGGACTACTGCATCCCCGACCTGGTCGTCGTGGACGCCGACATCGACGACCACTTCATCGAGAACAACGCCTACGACCCGGTCTGCTTCCGCCTGGTCCTTGAGGTCACCTCCGGCAACTGGCGGGACGACCTGAAGACCAAGGTCGGCGCGTACGCCGAGGCCAAGGTGCCGGTCTATCTCGTGGTCGACCGCAAGCACCAGCGCCTCCACGTCCTCACGGAGCCCGCCGGGAGCGAGTACGCGAACCACCGTGTCCACGCCCCCGGCGAGACGGTGACGCTGCCCGACTCGATCGGCGCCGAGGTGGCGCTCGACGTCGAGCAGATCATCAGGGCCGGGCAGAAGAAGGCCGACTGATCAGATCCAGGTCAGGCGCCACAGGCGGAACACGCCCGTGCCGTCCGACAGGTACTGGCCGCCGCCCACGTCCTCGGTGCTGACCACGTACTCCTTGCGCTGCCAGAGCGGGATCAGCGGGACGTCCTCGGCCACGTCCGTCTGGATGTCCCTGAAGTCCTTCGCTGCCCGGGTGCGGTCGGCGTACTGCCGGCTGTCCAGGATGAGGTGGTCGACCAGCTTGTTGCTGTACCCGGTGCTCATGGTGGAGCCGGTGCCGACGAGCGGCCCGCCGAAGGTGTCCGGGTCGGGGTAGTCGGCGACCCAGCCCACCGCCCAGGCGTCCATCTTCCCGGCGGCCCAGCGCTTCTGGAAGTCGGTCCACTCGTAGCCCTTGACGTCGACCTTGAACAGGCCGCCCGCCTCCAGCTGCTTCTTCAGCTCCACGGACTCCTCCGCGCCCGCGCCCCGGCCGATGCCGTAGCCGAGGGTGAAGCGCACGGGCAGGCTCACCCCGGCCTCGGTGAGCAGCCGGCGCGCCTTGTCGGTGCTCTGGGTCGGGTAGGAGTCGAAGAAGGAGGTGGTGTGCCCGGTGATGCCGGTCGGGATCAGCGAGTACAGCGGATCGACCGTGCCCTCGTACACCGTCGTGGCCAGCTGCTCGCGGTTGACCAGCCAGGCCATCGCCCGGCGCACCCGCACGTCGTGCAGCGGGGAGCCGGAGCGGGTGTTGAGGTAAAGGTTGCGGGTCTCGGCGCTGTCGGACTCGGTGACCCGCTGCTTGGGGTCGCTCGGGTTCAGCTCGGAGAGCACGCCCGGCGGCAGGGTGCGGGTGGCGACGTCCACCTGCCGGCCCTTCCACGCCTGGTCGAGCTTCGCCGAGTCGGCGTAGTACCGCAGCTCGACCGGGCGGCCGACGCCGCTCAGATAGCCCTTGTAGTGCTCGTTCGGCGCGAGGTCGGCCTTCTGGTCCTTGGCGTACGCCGTCAGCGTGTACGGCCCGGTGCCGTCGACCGAGGTGCCCGTGCGCAGGGCGTCGGCGGGGTACTTGTCCTTGTCCACGATCGAGCCGGCGCCGGTGGCGACCTTCAGCGGGAACGTGGCGTCCGCGGACGAGAGGTGGAAGGTGACGGTGTGCTCGTCGTCGGCGGTCACCGAGGCGAGCGTGTCGAACAGGGACGCCGGACCGACATCGGAGTTGATCTTCTTCACGCGCTCGAAGGAGTACTTCACGTCCTCGGCCGTCATGGCGCGCCCGCTCGGGAAGGTGATCCCGGAGCGCAGCGTGCACCGGTACGTCCTGAGGCCGCTGCCCTGGAACGCGCAGCTCTGCGCCGCGTCCGGGACCGGCTCGACCCCGCCCGGCTCGAAGGTCAGCAGCGACTGGAACACGTTGCTGAACAGCGCCCAGGATCCGGCGTCGTAGGCGCCGGCCGGGTCGAGTGCGGTGACCGCGTCCGTCGTACCGACGGTGATGGTCCTGTCCTTGTCGTCCTGCGACGGCAGCAGTTGCCAGCCGCCGATCCCCACGACGGCGAGCACGAGCAGCGTCACGAGAATCCGCATGCGAACAGATCGCATGGTGGTGCCCTCCCCAGGCCCGTCAAGGCCCTACCCCTGGCCCAGCACGAATCGGCCACTCCCCTAAGTGGCGCGGCTCACCTAATCACACCGGTTTCACCGCGGGGAAGGGCTTTCTGACCAGTTGTGAAAGAACTTACCGAGGCGTTGTTTCCGCCGGGTTTCACAGCTTCTCCACAGGGTGGGAGCGGTTCCGCTCCCGCGGGGCACCGGCTGACCACGACCAGTGGGCTATGAGTTCCGGCGCAGTGCGCGCAGACCGCGCAACCCGATGACCCCGATGACCGTCCCCAATACGAAGGAGACGACCGCCAGCAGCAGATGCACCCAGAAGTACGCCGTCGGGTGACCGTCGTCGAAGGCGAGCCCGCTGCTGTCCTTGACCAGGTTCTTGACGAAAGTGACCCAGATGACCCAGGACCACACCCCGAACGCGAGCAGGAACCAGGAGACCGGGCGGCTGAGCTTCATGAGTCCAGTATCGCCGTCCCCTGTCCGGTTCCGTGCCGGGGGTGGGAGGGGTCGCGGGACTTCGCGGTCGGGTCCGGGTACGTTCTCGGTCGTGCCCGCACCGAACACGACCGTCAGGCGATCCCTGCTGGTCACCTCAGCCACTCTGCTGTCCCTGTCCGCCGCCGCGCCCGCCGCCCTCGCCGCGCCGGCCCCCTCGACGAGCCCGACCGCCACGCCCCCGGCCCAGATGTCCACCGTGGGCGGCGCCCGGCTCGGCATGCCCGGCACCCAGGTGAACCTCGCCCCCGGTGTGCCGGTCCTGCCCAAGGACCTCACCGCCCGTTCCTGGATCGTGTCCGACGCCGAGTCCGGGGAGGTCCTCGCCGCGCACAACGCGCACTGGCCGCTGCCCCCGGCGAGCACGCTGAAGATGCTGTTCGCGGACACCGTGCTGCCCCGCTTCCCCAAGGGCACGCTGCACAAGGTGGCGGCTTCGGACCTCAAGGGCGTGGGCGTGGGCTCCAGCGTGGTCGGGATAAAGGAGGGCGCCACCTACTCCGTCCACGACCTGTGGCTCGGGGTGTTCCTGCGCTCGGGCAACGACGCCGTGCACGTGCTGTCCCGGATGAACGGCGGCATCAGGCAGACCGTGCAGGACATGCAGGACCACGCCGAGGAACTCCAGGCCCTGGACACGCACGTCGTCTCGCCGGACGGCTACGACGCGCCGGAGCAGGTGTCGTCGGCGTACGACCTGACGCTGTTCGCCCGCTCCGGGCTGCAGAAGAAGGACTTCCGCGACTACTGCTCGACGGTGAGCGCGAAGTTCGGCTCCGCGGAGATCCGGAACACCAACCGGCTGCTGAGCGGCGACACCGACGTCCCCGTCTACCAGGGCATCGCGGGCGTGAAGAACGGCAACACCACGCACGCGGGCGCCACCTTCACCGGGGTGGCCGAGCGGAACGGCAAGGTGCTGCTGGTCACGGTGATGAACCCGGAGAAGCACGAGCACAACGAGGTCTACAAGGAGACCGCGAAGCTGTTCGACTGGGGCTTCCAGGCCGTCGGCAAGGTCAACGCGGTGGGTGAGCTGGTGCCGCCGAAGAGCGCCGCGTCGGCCACCCCGCAGCCGGGCCCCAGCACGTCCGCCGCGCAGGACCCGGGTCGGGGGGCGGGGCAGGCGGCCGGGAGCGGCGGGGCGGGGGCGAAGCCGGTGGCGAGCGCGACCGCCGCGTCCGCCTCCAGCGGGGCCGGGATCGCCCTGGCCGTCGCGGGCGGGCTGCTGGTGCTGCTCGGGGGCGGGGCGTACCTGGTCAACCGCCGGTGGCCGCTGCCGGACCTGATGCGCCGTCGCGCACGTCCCTGAGGTCCGCCGCCTTGCTCGGCGTCGCCGTCCAGGAGGCGCAGAACAGCACCAGTTTGGCCGTGAAGTTCATCCACAGCAGCAGTGCCACGGGAACGCCGAACGCGCCGTACATGCTCTTCGCGGCGACCCCCTGGATGTAGCCGCTGAGGAGCAGCTTCAGCAGTTCGAAGCCGATCGCGCCGAGCAGCGCGGCGACCAGCAGGCGGCGGCGCGGCGGCTCCACCCCGGGCAGCAGGGTCAGGACGTAGAGCAGGACGAGGAAGTCGGCGAGCACGGCGACGGCGAACGCGGCCATCTGCAGCAGGACGCTGCCCCAGCTGTGCTCGTCCAGGCCGATCTGCCGGGAGACCAGGCCGACGGCGGCCGAGGCGAGGGTGGACGCGGCGAGGGTGACCAGCAGGGCGCCGCCGAAGCCGAGCAGGATGACGGCGTCCTTGGCCTTGGTGACGACCGGGTTCTCCTCGCGGTCCGGCAGCTCCCACACCGCGCGCAGGCAGTCCCGCACCTGCCCGACCCAGCCGATGCCCGTGAAGAGCAGGGCGGCGCCCGCGATGACGCCGACCGTGCCCGCGTTCTGGACCAGGGAGGTGAGGTCGAGCTGGTCGGCGAGGCCCGGGAACTGGTCGGCGATCCGGTGCTCCACGGTCTTCTGGCTGGCCGGGCTGAGCGTGGCGGCGGTGATCGCGGCGGCGACGGTCAGCAGCGGGAACAGGGCCACGAAGCTGACGAACGTCATGGCGGCGGCGAGCCGGGCCCACTTGACGCGGTCCAGGCGCTCGTAGCACCGCCACGCGTGCGTGAGCATCAGCCGGGTGACGATCGGCCCGATGCCGGGGAGCCTCTTCAGCCAGTCCATGATCCGACTGTGCCCGCTGCGCAGGGGCGTCAACACCGCGTTTCTTCAGCAGAACGGTCATATACGGGCGATACGGTCAGCTGTCATGAAGGACGCCACCGCTCTGCCCCAGTCCCTGCTCGTCCTCGGCGGCACGTCCGAGATCGCGCTGGCCACCGCGCGCCGGCTGATCGCCCGCCGCACCCGCACGGTGTGGCTGGCGGGCCGGCCCTCCCTGGCGCTGGAGAACGCCGCCGGGAGCCTGCGCGCGCTCGGCGCGGACGTGCACACCGTCGCCTTCGACGCGCTCGACCCCGAGTCCCATGAGGCCGCCCTCGGCAAGGTGTTCGCCGACGGGCCCGTCGACATGGTGCTGCTCGCCTTCGGCATCCTCGGCGACCAGGCGCACGACGAGCGCGACCCGGTGCGGGCGGTGCGGGTCGCGCAGACCAACTACACCGGGGCCGTCTCGGCCGGCCTGGTCGCCGGGCGCAGCCTCCAGACCCAGGGACACGGCTCCCTCGTCGTACTGTCCTCCGCCGCCGCCGAACGCGCCCGCCGGGCCGACTTCATCTACGGCTCCAGCAAGGCCGGACTCGACGTCTTCGCCCAGGGCCTGGGCGACGCCCTGCACGGCACCGGCGTCCACGTCATGGTCGTACGGCCCGGGTCGGTCCGTACGGGGCGGACGGCGGGCCGGGTGCGGACGCCGCTCTCCAGCACGCCCGAGGCGGTGGCGACAGCGATCGAACTGGGCCTGCGCCGGCGCTCGGAGACGGTGTGGGTGCCGGGCGCGCTCCGCCCGCTGATGGCGGCCCTGCGGCATGCGCCCCGCGTGGTGTACCGCCGGCTGATGATGGCCTAACGGCTGGCGATCGTGCCCCGTTCCACTTCGGTGCGGCCCGGCTGGGGCGGCACGACGGGCCCCCCGAAGGTGTACTCGCGCAGCTTGCGCCAGACGCCGTCGGGGCCCTGCTCGTACAGCGCGAAGCCGGTGCACGGCCACTCGGCCTCGAAGTCCGCCAGCTCCTCGAAGGCGCGGTCCATGCCCGCCTCGTCGATGCCGTGGGCGACGGTGACATGCGGGTGGTACGGGAACTGCAACTCGCGCGCCACGGGGCCGGAGGCGTCCCGGATGCGCTGCTGGAGCCAGGCGCACGCGTCGGCGCCCTGGACGACCCGCACGTAGACCACCGGCGACAGGGGCCGGAAGGTGCCGGTGCCCGACAGCCGCATCGGAAAGGGCCGGCCCGCGGTGGCGACCTCGCAGAGGTGCGCGTCGATCGCCGGCAGGTCGGCCTCGTCCACCTCGGTCGGCGGCAGCAGCGTGACGTGCGTGGGGATGCCGTGAGCCGCGGCGTCGCCGAAGCCCGCGCGCCGCTCCTGGAGCAGGCTGCCGTGAGGCTCCGGGACCGCGATCGACACGCCGATCGTTACGGTCCCCACGTCGTCTCCTGTCGTCGCGTCTGTCGTCTTCTCGGCCGTCTCGTCCCGGCCGTCGGTTATCGACTGTACGGCCACGGATGTCCTTCGGGCAGGCGCAGCGGAAGTGATGTGCAGCGCTCCGCCCGCGCGGACCCGTGCGGTCGTACGCCTCAGTGCTTGGCGGGGAGGAAGCCCACGCGGTCGTACGCCTGCGCGAGGGTCTCGGCGGCGACGGCACGCGCCTTCTCCGCGCCCTTGGCGAGGACCGCGTCGAGCGTCTCGGAGTCGTCCAGGTACTGCTGGGTGCGCTCGCGGAACGGGGTGACGAACTCGACCATGATGTCGGCGAGGTCGGTCTTGAGCGCGCCGTACATCTTGCCCTCGTACTCCTGCTCCAGTTCGGCGACGGTCTTGCCGGTGAGCGTGGAGTAGATGGTGAGGAGGTTGGAGACGCCCGGCTTGTTCTCGGCGTCGTAGCGGATCACCGTGTCCGTGTCGGTGACGGCGCTCTTGACCTTCTTGGCCGTGGCCTTGGGCTCGTCGAGGAGGTTGATGAGGCCCTTCGGCGTGGACGCCGACTTGCTCATCTTGACCGTCGGGTCCTGGAGGTCGTAGATCTTCGCCGTCTCCTTGAGGATGTACGGCTTCGGGATGGTGAAGGTGTCGCCGAAGCGGCCGTTGAAGCGTTCGGCGAGATCGCGGGTCAGCTCGATGTGCTGGCGCTGGTCCTCGCCGACGGGCACCTCATGGGCCTGGTACAGCAGGATGTCCGCGACCTGGAGGATCGGGTACGTGAAGAGGCCGACGGAGGCGCGGTCGGCGCCCTGCTTGGCGGACTTGTCCTTGAACTGGGTCATGCGGCTGGCCTCGCCGAAGCCGGTGAGGCAGTTCATGATCCAGGCCAGCTGGGCGTGCTCGGGGACGTGGCTCTGCACGAAGAGCGTGCAGCGGTCCGCGTCGAGGCCGGCGGCCAGCAGCTGGGCGGCGGCGAGCCGGGTGTTGGCGCGCAGTTCCTTCGGGTCCTGCGGGACCGTGATCGCGTGCAGGTCGACGACCATGTAGAAGGCGTCGTGGGACTCCTGGAGGGCCACCCACTGGCGGACGGCGCCGAGGTAGTTGCCGAGGTGGAACGAGCCAGCCGTGGGCTGGATGCCGGAGAGCACGCGAGGTCGGTCATTCGCCATGTCCCCATTCTCGCAGAGAGCCCGGGGGGCTCGGTGCGTGGGGAACTGCGGACCGTGACGCCTGGTCGCGCAGTTCCCCGCGCCCCCTTCGGGGGCGCTTCAGCCGAGGTCGACCTGCGGGTAGAGGGGGAAGCCCGCGACCAGGTCCGTGGCTCGCTGGGAGATCTCCTGGGCGACCTTCTCGTCCAGGACGTGGGCCGCCTTGGACGGGGCGCCGGACTTGGTGGTGCCCGGTTCGGTGGTGGTGAGGACGCGGTCGATCAGGCCCGCCACCTCGTCCATCTCCGCGGTGCCGAGGCCACGGGTGGTCAGCGCCGGGGTGCCGATGCGGATGCCGGAGGTGTACCAGGCGCCGTTGGGGTCGGCCGGGATGGCGTTGCGGTTGGTGACGATGCCGGAGTCGAGCAGGGCGGCCTCGGCCTGACGGCCGGTGAGGCCGTAGGAGGTGGCGACGTCGATCAGGCAGAGGTGGTTGTCGGTGCCGCCGGTGACGAGGGTGGCGCCGCGGCGCATCAGGCCCTCGGCGAGGGCGCGGGAGTTGTCCACGATCCGCTGGGCGTAGTCCTGGAAGGCGGGCTGCCGGGCCTCGGCCAGGGCGACGGCCTTGGCGGCCATGACGTGCGGGAGCGGGCCGCCGAGGACCATGGGGCAGCCGCGGTCGACCTGGTCCTTGAGGGAGTCGTCGCACAGGACCATGCCGCCGCGCGGGCCGCGCAGCGACTTGTGGGTGGTCGTGGTGACGATCTGGGCGTGCGGGACCGGGTCGAAGTCGCCGGTGAGGACCTTGCCCGCGACCAGGCCGGCGAAGTGCGCCATGTCGACCATGAGGGTGGCGCCGACCTCGTCGGCGATCTCCCGCATGATCCGGAAGTTCACCAGCCGGGGGTACGCGGAGTAGCCAGCGACGATGATCAGCGGCTTGAACTCGCGGGCCTGGACGCGCAGGGCCTCGTAGTCGATCAGGCCGGTGGCCGGGGCGGTGCCGTAGGAGCGCTGGTCGAACATCTTGCCGGAGATGTTCGGGCGGAAGCCGTGGGTGAGGTGGCCGCCGGCGTCCAGGGACATGCCGAGCATGCGCTGGTTGCCGAAGGCCTGGCGGAGCTCGGCCCAGTCGGCCTCGGTCAGGTCGTTGACCTGGCGGGCGCCGGTCTTCTCCAGGAAGGGCGCCTCGACGCGGTCGGCGAGGACGGCCCAGAAGGCGACCAGGTTGGCGTCGATGCCGGAGTGCGGCTGGACGTAGGCGTGGCGGGCGCCGAAGAGTTCGCGGGCGTGCTCGGCGGCGAGGGACTCGACGGTGTCGACGTTGCGGCAGCCGGCGTAGAAGCGGCGGCCGACGGTGCCCTCGGCGTACTTGTCGCTGAACCAGTTGCCCATCGCGAGCAGGGTCGCCGGGGAGGCGTAGTTCTCCGAGGCGATCAGCTTGAGCATCTCGCGCTGGTCGGTGACCTCCTGGCCGATGGCGTCGGCGACGCGCGGTTCGACGGCGCGGATCACGTCGAGGGCGGCGCGAAAGGCCGTCGACTCGGTGGAGAGGGGGGCGGAATTCTCGGGCATCGGGGGACCTCCGGACGGTGTGCGTACAGCGTTCACGTTCGGCCCAGGCGCACGGCACTCTTTCCCGCTCGGGCCGCTCCCTGATGGTCCGTCCCATCCCAAGCGCGCCAGTCACGGCCCGCTCGTCAGCCTACCGGGCGCGCCGCGCGGGGCAGGTCCCGCGTCCACCATGCGAGCGAGGATAAGAAGGAGGTCACCGTCGAGTCCGAGTCGTCTCCGGGAGAGGCCGTGACCGCTGCGCAAGACCTCATCGCCGCCGCCGGCGCGCACTGCGCGCCCACCTACGACCCGCTGCCGGTGGTGATCGCCACGGGCGAGGGCGCCTGGCTGACGGATGTGGCGGGGCGGCGCTATCTGGATCTGCTGGCCGGCTACTCGGCGCTGAATTTCGGGCACGGCAACCGGCGGCTGGCCGAGGCGGCCCGGCGGCAGCTGGACCGGGTGACGCTGACCTCCCGCGCCTTCCACCACGACCGGTTCGCCGCGTTCTGCACGGAGCTGGCCGAGCTGTGCGGGATGGAGATGGTGCTGCCCGTGAACACGGGGGCGGAGGCGGTGGAGAGCGCGGTGAAGACGGCCCGGAAGTGGGGGTACCGGGTGAAGGGGGTGCCCGGGGAGATGGCGAAGATCGTCGTGGCGGGCGGCAACTTCCACGGTCGTACGACGACGGTCATCAGCTTCTCCACCGATCCGGAGGCCCGCGCGGACTTCGGGCCGTACACCCCGGGCTTCGAGATCGTGCCGTACGGGGACCTGACCGCGATGCGGTCGGCGCTGACGGAGAACACGGTGGCGGTGCTGCTGGAGCCGATCCAGGGCGAGTCCGGGGTGATCGTGCCGCCGGCCGGGTATCTGGCCGGGGTGCGGGAGCTGACCCGCGAGCGGAACGTCCTCTTCGTCGCCGACGAGATCCAGTCGGGCCTGGGGCGCACCGGGCGGACCTTCGCGTGCGAGCACGAGGGGGTGGTGCCGGACGTGTACCTGCTGGGCAAGGCGCTGGGCGGCGGGATCCTGCCGGTGTCGGCCGTGGTGTCGAGCGCGGCGGTGCTCGGGGTGTACCGGCCGGGCGAGCACGGGTCGACGTTCGGCGGGAATCCGCTGGCCTGCGCGGTGGCGCTGGAGGTGATGGCCCTGTTGCGGACCGGTGAGTACCAGGAGCGGGCGGCGCGGCTGGGCGAGCGGCTGCACGGACAGCTGGGCGAGCTGCCCGGCACGGGCCGGGTGACGGCGGTGCGGGGGCGGGGACTGTGGGCCGGGGTGGACGTCTCCCCGGCGGTCGGCACCGGACGGGAGGTCTCCGAGCGGCTGCTGGCCCGTGGGGTCCTGGCCAAGGAGACCCACGGGTCGACCATCCGGATCGCGCCTCCGCTGGTGATCGGCGAGGAGGACCTGGACTGGGGGGTGGAGCAGCTGCGGGCGGTGCTGTCCGGGGCGTGATCAGTGCAGGGGGAAGTCGACGCCGTGCTCGTCGGCGGGCCGGGGTCCGAAGATGCGCCGGTCGGATTCCGCGATGGGGACGTCGTTGATGCTGGCCTCGCGGCGGAGCATCAGGCCGTGCCGGTCGAACTCCCACAGTTCGTTGCCGTAGGAGCGCCACCACTGGCCGTCGGCGTCGCGGGACTCGTACTGGAAGCGGACGGCGATGCGGTTGTCGTGGAAGCTCCACAGGCCCTTGCGGAGGGCGTAGTCCCGCTCGCGCTCCCACTTCTCGGTCAGGAAGGTGACGATCTCCTCGCGGCCGGTGACGAACCGGTCGCGGTTCCGCCAGACGGAGTCCGGGGTGTAGGCGAGCGCCACCCGGTGGGGGTCGCGGGTGTTCCAGGCGTCCTCGGCCGCCTGGACCTTCTGGAGGGCGGTCTCCAGGGTGAACGGCGGGTAGGGCGGGCGGTCTTCGGGCACGGCGGTCTCCTCGGGCGGGGGCGGGGCGGAGGTCCGGACATCTTCGAGAACGATCGTTCTCCATCGATGGGTCTACGATAGAGAACGCCCGTTCTCGACGTCAAGGAGACCGATGCCCGCCGCCGTCACCGAGGAACAGAACCGCCGGGACCGCGAAGCGCTCCTGGACGCGGCCGAGGCGCTCTTCTACGCGCACGGCATCCAGGCGGTCGGCATGGACCGGGTCCGCGAGGCCTCCGGTCTGCCCCTGAAGCGGATCTACCGGCTCTTCCCGACCAAGGAGGAGCTGGTCGTCGCCGTGCTCAGGCACCGCGACCGGCGCTGGCGCGCACACCTCGCGGCCCACGTGGAGAGTGTCCAGGACCCTCGCGCACGGGTGCTCGCCGTCTTCGACTGGCTCGCCGCGTGGTTCGCGGAGCCCGGCTTCCGCGGCTGCGCCTGGATCAACGCCCACGGCGAACTCGGCGCGTCGTCCGAGCCGGTTCTGGCGGAGGTCCGCGCCCACAAGCGCGCCTTCCACGACCAGCTGGCGACCTGGGTCCGCGCCACCGGCGCACCGGTGGCCGAACCGGTCTTCCTGCTCGCCGAGGGAGCCATCGTCACCGCGGCCGTCACCGGCGACCCGGCCCCGGCACGGCATGCGCGGGCGGCGGTGGAGACGCTGCTCGGGAGCGCCGCGGCGGCTGCCGGCTAGAGGATCACATGGGGCAGGAAGCGGGCGTACTCGTCGGTGATCAGGCCGGTGGACTCGCGGATGCCGAGGCCCGCGGGTTCGTCCCGGACCACCCAGGCGCCCAGCACCACGTGGTTGCCGTCGAAGGCGGGCAGCGGGGCCAACTCCTGGTAGCAGCACGGCTCTTCGCGCAGGACGGGCGGGGCGCCGGGCGCGTGGACGGTGACGCCCTCGCCCTCGCGGCCGAGGAGGGGCTTGGCCACGTAGCCCGTCGTGCCGGCCAGCTCCCGGGGGCCGTCCAGGTAGGCGGGGAGGAGGTTCGGGTGGCCGGGGTACAGCTCCCAGAGGACGGCCAGGAGGGCCTTGTTGCTCAGGAGCATCTTCCAGGCCGGTTCGATCCACAGGGTGCTGCCGGTGCCGCCGCCGTTGTCCAGGGTGTCCAGGACGTGTCCGCCGAAGGCGTCGGTGGTGAGCCACTCCCAGGGGTAGAGCTTGAAGATGCCGCGGATGAAGCGGAGCCGGTTGTCGACGAAGCGGCCGGAGAGGGTGTCCCAGCCGATCTCCTCCATGGCCAGCCAGTCGGTGGTGAGGCCGGCCTGTTCGGCGGTCTCCTTCAGGTAGGCGACCGTCATCAGGTCCTCGCCGAGTTCGTCGGCCGAGGAGTGCGCGAAGTGCAGCGGGCTGCCGGCGGGCAGCAGCGCGGACTGGGCGCGCCAGGCCTCCACCAGGCGTTCGTGCAGGGAGTTCCACTGGTCCGCGCCGGGGAAGCGGTCCTCCATCCAGAACCACTGCGGGGAGGCGGCCTCCACCAGCGAGGTCGGGGTGTCGGCGTTGTACTCCAGCAGCTTCGCCGGTCCCGTGCCGTCGTGGCGCAGGTCGAAACGGCCGTAGACGGAGGGCAGTTCGGCACGCCGGTGCCAGGCCTCGGTGACCGCGGCGGCCACGCGCGGGTCCGTGATGCCGAGGTCCGCGAGGCGGTTCTCGGACACGATGTGCTCGGCGGCGGCCAGGCACATGCGGTGGAGCTCCTCGACGGTCTCCTCCAGCGCCTCCACCTCGTCCAGGGTGAAGACGTAGTAGGCGCTCTCGTCCCAGTAGGGGCGCAGCGAGCCGTCGGGGTGGCGGGTGAGCGGGTAGACCAGGCCCTGCGCCTCCACGGTCTGCTGCCAGCCGGGGCGGGGGGTGGTGGTACGGCGTTCCATGGGCGTGTTCCGGTCAGCCGCCGGAGCTGCCCTTGCCGCCGCCGAAGCCGCCGCGGTGGACTCCGCCGCTTCCGCTGTGGTGGTCGTCGTCATCGTCGGACGAGCCGCTGCCCGAGCCCTTGCCGGGCTTGGTGAAGGAGCCGCCGTCGACCCAGCCGTTCTTCTCGTCGCCCTCGTAGTACCAGGCGGCGTCGACCTTCTTGACGGTCGTCTTCCTGCCCGGCGTCTTCCTGCCCGTGGTCTTCCCGGACGCGCCGGAGGTCGTGCAGTTCTTGTCCGAGACGACCTTGTACCCCTTGGCGAGGTTGTAGCTGTCACGGTCGACGCAGCGCTTGTCGGGTTCGGACGAGCAGGCGGTGAGCGCGGCGGCCAGCAGGCCCACGCCGCCCAGGACGACCGTGCCGGAGCGGAGTGGTCGGCGTGTACGGTCCATGTGTGTCTCCCCCGTCGGATTCCGGTGCCGTGTTCGCGGCCAGCCTAGAGATCGGTGTGAGTGTTCCCCCCGGCGGGTCTTTCATCTGCCCCTCGCCTAGAGTCACTTCGTGCTGTTTGGAATGGTGTGCGCCATTGGCGCGGCGGTCTGCTTCGGTACGGCGACGGTGTTGCAGGCGGTGGCCGCGCGGGCGGCGGGCGCCGAGGGGGGTGGCGGGGACGCGGCGCTGCTGCTGCGGGCGCTGCGGCAGTGGCGGTATCTCGCCGGTCTCGCGCTGGACGGGCTGGGCTTCCTGCTCCAGATCGCGGCCCTGCGGTCGGTGCCGATCTACGCGGTGGGCGCGGCGCTGGCGGCCAGCCTCGCGGTGACGGCTGTGGTGGCGGCGCGGCTGCTCGGGGTCCGGCTGAGCGGGGTGGAGTGGGCCGCCGTGGGGGTGGTGTGCGCGGGGCTGGCCCTGCTGGGGCTGGCCTCGGGCGCCGAGGGCGACCGGGACGGGCCGGACTGGCTGCGGTACGCGATGGTCGCGGCGGCGGCCGGTGTGCTGCTGCTCGGCGGCGTCGGCGGGCGCCTGTCCGGCCGGACCCGGGCGCTGCTGCTGGGGCTCGGCGCCGGGTTCGGGTTCGGGGTGGTGGAGGTGGCGGTACGGCTGATCGACTCGCTGCGCGTGGCCGACCTGCTGGGCAACCCGGCCACGTATGCCCTGCTGCTCGGCGGCGGTGCCGCGTTCCTGCTGCTCACCTCGGCCCTCCAGCGGGGCTCGGTGACGACCGCGACGGCCGGGATGGTGCTCGGCGAGACGCTCGGACCGGCCGCGGTGGGGGTGGTCTGGCTCGGGGACCGCACCCGGGAGGGACTGGGATGGCTCGCGGCACTGGGCTTCGCGGTGGCGGTGGCCGGGGCGCTGGCGCTGGCGCGGTTCGGGGAGGCGCCGGCGGAATAGCCCGCGGCGTCTCGCGGCTGCGCGCACGTGGGGCTCGCGGCTTCCCCGCGCCCCCTGGTGTCACCGAATGTCCCTCAGGGCAGCACCCGGCACAGTGCCTCCAGCGCGCCCGCCCACGCGCTGTCCGGTGGGGTGCCGTAGCCGACGACCAGGGCGTCCAGCGGATCCGTGACGGCCTGCGGATGGCGGTGGAAGGACAGGCCGTGCAGGGCCAGGCCCTGCCATGCCGCCGCCTGGACCACCGACTCCTCCGTTCCGGGCGGCAGCCGCAGGACCGCGTGCAGGCCGGCGGCGATTCCCGTGACCCGCACTTCCGGCGCCCGCTCGGTGACGGCGGTGGCGAGGGCGTCGCGGCGGCGCCGGTAGCGCAGGCGGGAGGAGCGCACGTGGCGGTCGTAGGCGCCGGAGGTGAGGAACTCCGCGAGGGTGAGCTGTTCCAGCACGCCGACGGTGTCCGCCCGGCCCTTGGCCGAGGCCGCCTCCGCCGCCAGGGCCGGCGGGAGCACCATCCAGCCCAGCCGCAGTCCGGGCGCGAGGGACTTGCTGGCCGTGCCGAGGTAGACGACTCGGTCGGGGGCGAGGCCCTGCAACGCGCCGACCGGCTGGCGGTCGTAGCGGAACTCGCCGTCGTAGTCGTCCTCCAGGACCAGCCCGCCGGTGCGCCGGGCCCAGGCGACGACGGCGGCCCGGCGGTCGGGGTGCAGGGCGGTGCCCATGGGGAACTGGTGCGCCGGGGTCAGCAGCACCGCGTCGGCGGTCCCCGGCTCGCCGGGGTCGGTGCCCAGTTCGTCGTACGGCAGCGCGGGAGTGGCCAGGCCCGCGCTGCGCAGCAGCGCCCAGTGGTCGTCCAGGCCGTACGACTCCACGGCCACCGTCCGCGCCCCGCGGGCCCGCAGCACCGTGCCGAGGAGGGTCAGGGCGTGCGAGAAGCCCGCGGTGATCAGGATCGTGTCGGGGTGGGTGCGCACACCGCGGGCACGGGCGAGGTAGCCGGCGAGGGCCGTGCGCAGTTCGGGGCGGCCGCGCGGGTCGCCGTAGCCGAGGGCGTGGAAGGGGGCCGTGGCCAGGGCCCGGCGGGTGGCCTTCAGCCACTCGGTGCGCGGGAAGGCGGCGAGGTCGGGGGTGCCGGGGACGAGGTCGTGGAGCGGGCGGACGGGGGCGCGGTGCGAGGTCGCCGGGCCGGCGCCGGGGAGCGTTGCGGGGGCGGAGGCCGAGCGGGCGCCGGAGGGCGCGCCGGTGCCGGGCGTGCCGGGTGCCACGCGGGTGCCGGAGCCCTGGCGGGCCGTGAGCCAGCCCTCGGCGACCAGGTCGGCGTAGGCCTCGGCGACGGTGTTGCGGGCGATGCCGAGGTCGGCGGCGAGGGAGCGGGACGACGGCAGCCGGGTGCCGGGGGCGAGCCGGCCGGAGCGCACCGCCTCCCGCAGGGCGTCGGTCAGGCGCCGGCGCAGACCGCCCGAGCCGGTCGGTTCGAGGTGCAGGTCGACGCCCAGAGTGGCCCACGATTCCGCCATGGAAATGGACCATACTCCTGGGCTGCCTCGCTCCTAGAGTCGAGGGCATGACCACTGCACACGAAACCCCCGCATACGCCGCCGAAGAAGCCCCGCGCCTGTCCTGGACCGAGCACGCCCCCGACGTCTACAAGGCCATGGTCCGCCTCGACAGCGTCGCGAAGCGCGGCCTGGACCCCAAGCTGTACGAGCTGGTGAAGATCCGCGCCTCGCAGCTCAACCACTGCGCGTTCTGCCTCGACATGCACTCCAAGGACGCCCTCGCCGCCGGTGAGAGCGTCGAGCGGATCGTGCAGCTCAGCGCCTGGCAGGAGTCCCGGCACTTCTACACCGAGAAGGAGCTGGCCGCGATCGAGCTGACCGAGGCGGTCACCGTCCTGACGGACGGCTTCGTGCCGGAGGAGGTGTACGAGAGGGTCGCCAAGCACTTCGAGGAGGCCGAGCTGGCCCAGCTGGTGGCCGCGATCGCGGTGATCAACGCCTGGAACCGGTTCGGCGTGACCTTCCGGATGACCCCGGGCCACTACCAGCCCGGGCAGCACGGCTGAGCCGGCGCCCGGCGTGCCCGGCGTGCCCGGCGTGGCCAGGGAGCCGCGCGGGCACGCCGGGTTCTCCGCGGGCCCCCCGGAGACGCGGGGTCAGGCCAGCCACTTCTTCCACACGGCGGGGTGGCCGTCCACCCACTTCCGCGCCGCCTCCTGCGGGTCCAGCTTCTGCTCCGCGATCATCAGCGAGACCTCGTTCTGGTCCTTGGTCGTCCAGCGGAACTTCTTCAGGAAGGCCGCGGCCTTCCCGCCGGACTTCGCGAAGTCGGCGTTGAGGTACTTCTGGAGCGGGGTGTGCGGGTAGGAGCAGGCCACCTTGGCCGCGTCCGCGTCGCAGCCCTCCTTGTACGGCGGCAGCTTCACCTCCGTCATCGGCACCTTCTCGAACAGCCACTGGGGCGAGTACCAGTAGGTCAGGAAGGGCTTCTTCTCCTTGGCGAACTGCTTCATCTGGGTGATCTGGGCCGCCTCGGAGCCGGCGAAGACCACCTGGTAGTCCAGCTTCAGGTTCTTCACCAGCGCCTTGTCGTTGGTGACGTAGGACGGGGAGCCGTCCATCAGCTGGCCCTTGCCGCCGCTCTCCGCGGTGCGGAAGAGCGAGGCGTACTTGTTCAGGTTCCGCCAGTCGGTGATGTCGGGGTGCTGCTTGGCGAGGTACGTCGGCACGAACCAGCCGATGTGCCCGGTGACCCCGAGGTCGCCGCCGCGCACGATCGTCTTCTTGTCCTCGACGTACCGCTTCTCCTGGTCCGGGTGGCCCCAGTCCTCCAGGAGGGCGTCGACCCGGCCCTGGCTGAGCGCGTCCCAGGCGGGCACCTCGTCGACCTGGACGGTGTCGACGCGGTAGCCGAGCTTGTGCTCCAGGATGTACTGGGCGACGGCCACGTTGGACTGCGCGCCCACCCAGGACTGCACGGACAGGGTGACGGACTTCGCGCCCCCGGCGTTCGCGAAGGGCGAGGCCTGCTTGGTCATGTCGGCGGCGCCGCAGCCGGTCGCGGTCAGCAGCACCAGCGAGCCCACCAGGGCGGTCGTACGACGTCGCATGTCAGGCTCCCTTCTTCGCGCGCCGCTCGGTCGGCTGGGTCACCCGGTCCAGCATCAGGCCCAGGCAGACGATGGCGGCACCGGCGACCAGGCCGGTCGCCAGGTCGCCCTGGGCGAGGCCGAACGCGACGTCGTAGCCGAGGGCGCCGCCGCCGACCAGGCCGCCGATGATGACGACGGCGAGCACCAGCACCACGCCCTGGTTGACGGCGAGCAGCAGCGCGCGCCGGGCCAGCGGGAGCTGGACCTGCCACAGCTGCTGGCGGCCGGTGGCGCCCAGCGAGCGCGCGGACTCCAGCGCGGCCTGGTCGACCTGGCGCAGGCCCTGCGCGGTGATCCGGACGACGGCCGGCAGGGCGTAGACCACGGCCGCGGCGACGGCGGGGGCGCGGCCGACGCCGAACAGCGCGACGACCGGGATCAGGTACACGAACTGCGGCATGGTCTGGAAGACGTCCAGGACCGGGCGCAGGGCGCGTTCGACGCGGTCGCTGCGGGCCGCGGCGACACCGGTCGCGAAACCCAGGACGAGGGTGACGGCGACGGCGGCCAGCACCTGGGAGAGAGTGTCGAGCGACGGCTCCCACACGCCGAGCACCCCGATCGCGGCCATGGCGAGGACGGCGGTCAGCGCGGTGCGCCAGGTGCCGATCAGCCAGGCCAGGGCGGCCACGACGAGCAGCACCGCCCACCAGGGCAGCCACTGCAGACCGTCGCGGACGGGGTCCAGGATCCAGGTGGTGAAGTGGCCGGCCCAGTCCGCGGTGCCGCCGACGACCGGGACGCCGGAGTACAGGTGGGCGGTCATCCAGTCGACGGCCCGGTTGACCGGCTCGGCGATGCCGAGGGTCCAGCCGGACGGCCAGTCCGGCGCGCCCAGCAGGCGGGTGACGAGGGCGACGGCCACGGTGACGGCGAGGGCGTACGGCCAGCCGATGGTGCGGGGCCGGGTCGTGCCGTCGCCGGCGGCGGCGGTCACGCGGTCCAGGACCACGGCGAGCAGCACGATCGGGATGCCGGCCGCGAGGGCGGCGCCGACGTCGACCGAGGCGAGGGCCTGGTAGACGCGGTCGCCGAGGCCGCCCGCGCCGATGACGGCGGCGATCACGGCCATGGACAGCGCCATCATGATCGTCTGGTTGAGGCCGAGGAGGAGTTCCTTGCGGGCCAGCGGGATGCGGGCGGTCAGCAGCCGCTGGCGGCGGGTCGCGCCGAGCGACTCCACGGCCTCCAGGACTTCGGGGTCGGCACCGCGCAGGCCGAGCGCGGTGAGGCGGGCCATCGGCGGGGCCGCGTACACGACGGTGGCGAGGACGGCCGCGGGGACGCCGATGCCGAAGACCAGGACGACGGGGAGGAGGTAGGCGAAGGCCGGGAGCACCTGCATGGTGTCCAGGACCGGGCGCAGGGCGCGGTCCAGGCGGTCGGAGAGGCCGGCGCCCAGGCCGAGGAGCGCGCCGACGACGACGGAGGCGAGGACCGCCACGACCATCAGCGCGAGGGTCTGCATGGTCGGGACCCACATGCCGAGGGCGCCGCAGGCGAGGAACGCGACGGCCGTGCCGGCGGCCAGACGGACACCGGCCACGCGCCAGGCGAGCAGGGCGGCGAAGGCCGTCACGCCCGCCCAGCCCGCGGCGAGGAGGGTGAGGTAGACGGCTCGGACGGCCCAGATGACGGCGTTGCTGACGTAGCCGAAGAAGTACAGGAACAGGGGGTGGCTGTCCCGGTTGTCGATGACCCAGTCGCTGGCGGTGGCGAGGGGTTTGTCGAGGTGGACCGTCAGCGCGTGCGGCCAGGAGCCGTTGCCCCAGCGGCTGAGGAAGGGCAGGAGGACCGCGGTGAGGAGGGCGAGCAGGAGGAGCTTGCCCGCGGCCCGGCTCTTGAGGACGCGGGGTGTGCCGGTGCCGGAGGTCGGGATGCTGAGCGTTGCCATCAGACGGCCTCCGGGCTGGTGCGGGGGCCGGGCGGGGTCGCCTGCCGGCGCCTGCTGGGTGCCGGTGTCCGTGGGCCGGGCGCCGCCCCGGCGGCACCGCTGTCCGCGGCTGCGGCGGTCCCCGCGCTCGGCGCCGGGGTGTCCACGCCCGCGACGACTCCCAGCAGCTGCTCGTGGTCCACCACGCCGAGGCAGCGGCCCTTGTCCATCACGCGGGCCGGTTCCCCGGCCCGGGCCACCGCCTCGATGGCCTCCGCCACCGTGGCCTCCGGGCGGATCGCCGGGCCGGCTTCCGTGTCGTCCGGGCACAGCGGGCGCATCGCCCTACGGGCCGTCATCACCTGTTCGCGCGGCACGTCCCGGACGAACTCGCGGACGTAGTCGTCGGCCGGGTCGCCGACGATCTCCTCGGGGGTGCCCAGCTGGACCACCTGGCCGTCGCGCATGAGGGCGATGCGGTCGCCGAGCTTGAGGGCCTCGGTGAGGTCGTGGGTGATGAAGACCATGGTGCGGCCCTCGTCGCGGTGCAGGCGGGCCACCTCGTCCTGCATGTCGCGCCGGATGAGGGGGTCGAGGGCGCTGAACGGCTCGTCGAACAGCAGCACCTCGGGATCCACCGCCAGCGCCCTGGCGAGGCCGACCCGCTGGCGCTGGCCGCCGGAGAGCTGGCCGGGGCGGCGCCTCTCCATGCCTTCGAGACCGACCTTGGCGATGAACTCGGCGGCGCGCTCCCGGCGTTCGGACTTGCCGACGCCCTGGATCTCCAGGCCGTAGGCGACGTTGTCGAGGACCGTGCGGTGCGGAAGGAGGCCGAAGTGCTGGAAGACCATCGCGGCCCGGTGCCGGCGCAGCTCGCGCAGGCGGGCCCTGTCCATCGCGCGGACGTCCTCGCCGTCGATGGCGATGGTGCCCGCCGTCGGTTCGATCAGGCGGGTCAGGCAGCGCACCAGGGTGGACTTGCCGGAGCCGGACAGGCCCATGACGACGAAGACCTCGCCCTTGCGGACGTCGAAGGAGACGTTCCGGACGGCGGCCGTGCAGCCGGTGCGGGAGCGCAGTTCGGCGGGGGGCAGCGCACCGAGTTCCGGGTCCTCGGGAACGCGCTCGGGCTTGGGGCCGAACACCTTCCACAGTCCGGACACCGAGAAGACGGGCTCGGTGGTGGTGGGGGGCTTGCGGGTGGGGACGGTGAGAGTCACCGGGGGTCACCTCCGATCAGGTCGACGGCCTTCTCCCCGACCATGAGGACCCCGATCATCGGGTTCACGGCGGTCATGGTCGGGAAGACGGACGCGTCGGCGATGCGAATGCCGTCGAGGCCCCGGATCCTCAGTTCCGGGTCCACCACGGCGAGTTCGTCGTCGGCGGCGCCCATCTTGCAGGTGCCGGCCGGGTGGTAGACGGTGTGCGCGACCTTGCGGGCGTACTCGCTCAGCTCGGCGTCGCCGAGGATCTCGGGGCCGGGGCAGACCTCGCGCTTGAGCCAGCCGGCCAGCGGCTCGGTCCTGGCGATCTCACGGGCGATGCGGATGCCGTCGACGAGGGTCCGCGCGTCGTAGTCGTCCTCGTCGGTGAAGTAGCGGAAGTCGAGGGCCGGCTTGACGGCCGGGTCGGCGCTGGTCAGGTAGAGGCGGCCACGGCTCTTCGGCTTGGGGATGTTCGGCGTCATCGAGACGCCGTACCGCGGGCGTTCGTAGCCGAGGCGCTCCGGGTTGTCCGTGAACGGGATCTGGTAGAAGTGGAACATCAGGTCCGGGCCCGCGTGTGCGGGGTCGCGGCGGACGAACAGGCCCGCGTCGGAGTCCATCGCGGAGTTCTCCGGGATCGGGCCGTGCGTCTCCCACACGATGACCGACTCGGGGTGGTCGAGCAGGTTCTCGCCGACGCCCGGCAGGTCGTGGACGACGGGGATGCCGAGCGCTTCGAGGTCCCGGGCGGGGCCGATGCCCGAGTGGAGCAGCAGGCGCGGGGAGTCGACGGCGCCCGCGCACAGGACGACCTCGTTACGGGCACGGATCAGCAGTTCCTCGCCGTCCTTGGTGCGCACGTGGACGCCCTCGGCGCGGGTGCCGTCCAGCTCCAGCTTGTACGCCCAGGTCTCCAGGAAGATGCGGAGGTTGGGGCGTTCGTCCATCACCGGGTGCAGGTAGGCCACCGACGCCGAGGAGCGCTTGTTGGTCTCGGGGTGGTAGGCGAGGTCGAAGAAGCCGACGCCCTCGGTGAACGGCTTGCGGTTGAAGCCCTCGACCCGGGGTACCCCGAGCGCCGACCGGGCCGCGTCGACGAAGTCGCGGGCGATGGCGTTCCGGTCCTTCTCGTCGACGGAGACGATGTTGTTCTTGAGGCGGGCGAAGTAGGCCTCCATGGGGACGGCGCCCCAGCCCTTGGCGCCGGCCTCTTCCCACTCGTCCCAGTCGGAGGGCAGGGGCTTGAACGAGATGAGGGTGTTGTGCGAGGAGCAGCCGCCGAGGACGCGGGCGCGGCTGTGCCGGATGTGGGAGTTGCCGCGGGGCTGCTCCACCGTGGGGTAGTCGTAGTCGAGTTCGCCGCCGAGCAGGCCCATCCAGCGGCGCAGGGTGAGGACGTCGTCGCGGCCGACGTCGCTCGGGCCGCCCTCGATGACGGCGACGGTGACGTCGGGGTTCTCGGTGAGGCGGGAGGCGATGACGGAGCCCGCCGTGCCGCCGCCGATGACGACGTAGTCGTAGACGTGGGGAGTGTGGGACATGGGAGTGCTGCTCCAGGTGGGGACGTACGGCTTGCGCGGTGGGGTTCAGCCGGCGAACCAGCGCACCGGCTTCGGCGCGAGGTTCTGGTAGACGTGCTTGGTCTCGCGGTACTCGGCGAGACCGGCGGGTCCCAGCTCGCGGCCGGTGCCGCTCCTGCCGAAGCCGCCCCACTCCGCCTGCGGCAGGTAGGGGTGGAAGTCGTTGATCCAGACGGTGCCGTGGCGCAGCCGGGCGGCCACCCTGCGGGCCCGGCCGGCGTCGGAGGTCCAGACGGCGCCCGCGAGGCCGTACTCGGTGTCGTTGGCGAGGAAGACGGCCTCGTCCTCGGTGCGGAAGGTCTCGACGGTGAGGACCGGGCCGAAGACCTCCTCGCGGACGACCCTCATCTCGCGGTGGCAGGCGTCGAGGACGGTCGGCTCGTAGAACCAGCCGGACTCGGGGCGGTCCGGTGACGGCTCCGGCCGCTTGCCGCCGCAGCGCAGGACGGCACCCTCCGCGAGCGCGGAGGCGACGTACGCCTCGACCTTGGCGCGCTGCTGCTCGGAGACGAGCGGGCCGCACTCGACGCCGTCGGCCGTGCCGCGGCCGAGCCTGATCCGCTGGGCCCGGCGGGCGAGTTCGGCGACGAAGCGCTCGCGGACCGACTCCTCGACGATGAGGCGGGCGCCGGCCGAGCAGACCTGGCCGCTGTGGATGAAGGCCGCGTTCAGGGCCTGGTCGACGGCGGTGTCGAAACCCTCCTCGGTGGCGCAGGCGTCGGCGAAGACGACGTTGGGGTTCTTGCCGCCGAGTTCGAGGGCGACCTTCTTGACGGTGGGCGCGGCGGCCTGGGCGACCTTGGTGCCGCTGACCAGGCCGCCGGTGAAGGAGACGAGGTCGACGTCGGGGTGCTCGGCGAGCCGGGCGCCGACCGTGTGGCCGGGGCCGGTGACGAGGTTGGCCACGCCCGCGGGCAGGCCGGCATCGGCCAGCAGATCGATCAGGGCGACGGTGGTCATCGGGGTGATCTCGCTGGGCTTGATCACGAAGGTGTTGCCGGCGGCGAGCGCCGGGGCGATCTTCCAGCTGGCCTGGAGGAGCGGGTAGTTCCAGGGGGTGATCAGCGCGCAGACGCCGACCGGTTCGTGGACGACCACGCTGTGGATGTCGGGCGAGCCCGCGTCGACGACCCGGCCCGGGGCCTCGGCGGCGACCAGGTCGGCGAAGTAGCGGAAGGCGTCGGCGACGCAGTCGATGTCGACGCGGCCCTCCTCGACGGTCTTGCCCGCGTCCCGGCTCTCCAGCAGGCCGAGTTCCTCGCGGTCGCGCACCAGCAGGTCGGCGACGCGGCGCAGCAGGGCGGCGCGCTCGGCGACCGGGGTGTGCGGCCAGGGGCCCTGGTCGAACGCCTGCCGGGCGGCGGCCACCGCGCGTTCGGCGTCCTTCTCGTCGCCCTCGGCGACCACGGCGAACGGCCGGGCGTCCGCGGGGTCGAGGATCTCCCGGGTGGCGCCGGAGACCGCCGCCAGCCACTCGCCGCCCGCGTGGATGGTCGCGCGGGCGTGTCGTTCCGTTCTGTCCGCCATGATCGGTGTTGCCTTCCGTCTTCGGTCCGTGCCCCTGCGTGACAGGGCCGTCTCGGCTGGGGACCGTCGCCGCCTGCCCAAGGCCTCCGCATCGCATGCGCAATCGGTGGTCGAAAGTGCGCCGCGTCACTGAAAATGCGGTCGAAAAGGGACAAAAGTAGGGTGAGGAGGGGTGTCGGGAGGTGGCGCGATGGCTCGTGGATCGCGACTGTGTGCGGGGGCAAGCATCACCGCGGCCCTGCTGATCCCGCTCGCCCCGCCCGGCACGGCACCCGCCGCGTCCGCCACGGCACCCGCTCCCCCGGCCCCGGTCCACTCCGGCGGCCTGCCGAAGACCCACGCCGACGACGGCGGTCCGAGCGCCCGCGCCCTCGCGGACGAGGCGCGGAGCAACCTGCTCAAGGCGCGCTCGGTGCACCTCAGGTTCACGGACCACCGCGCGAGCGCCGACCGGACCGCCCCGGCCTCGCTGGAGCTGACGCTCGACCGCGCCGGAAACTGCGCGGGCAAGCTGGTCATGGGCGCGGACGGCGGCACCGTCACGCTGGTCAAGCGGGGCGACCAGGTGTGGATGAAGCCGGACACCGCGTTCTGGAAGGCGCAGTTGCCGGGCCACCGGGGCGATGCCGTGGCCGCACGCCTGAAGAACCGCTATCTGCACGGCTCCACGAAGGACGCCGTGCTCAGGGGCATGTCCGGCACCTGTGACCTGACCGCCTTCCAGAAGGCGGCCGCCGCCGAGTCCTCCCTGCGCACCACGCTCACCAAGGGCAGGGAGACGAAGGTCGACGGCACGAAGGTGATCCCGCTGACCGGCACCGGGCACGGCGGGAAGAAGATCACCCTCTACGTCACCTCGGCCACCCCGCACCGCCTGGTCCGGGCCGCCCAGCGGGGCGCCGGCACCGACCAGGACCTCACCCTCACCGGCTACGGCGAGCCGGTCCCGTCCGCCACCCCCGCCCCGGCGCAGTCGGTGGACATCTCCGTGCTCCAGCGGGAACTGGAACACGACGGGCGCTAGGCCCTGTCGTCAAACTCCCGTCCGCCGCGCGACGCCATGCACGCACTCTCGCCGCACCGGGCCCCGGCCCAGGTACATCCAGTACCAGGGCCAGGGTCCGGCACTCCCCCAGCCTCCGGCGGGGGGGACCCCCAGAGCACGCACCTGACGCCGCGCGGCCCGCCCTCCGGGCGGACGACGGGAGTTTCACGACAGGACCTAGAACGCCGCTGACGCCTGGAGCATCAACTCCCGCACGCAGCCGCGCAGCCAGGCGTGGGCCGGGTCGGCGTCGTGCCGCGGGTGCCAGGCGAAACCGACGCCGACGGCCGGCAGCGGGAGCGGGACCTCGAAGACGACCAGGCCCAGGGCCTCGGCGAGCGGACGGCCCCACTGGCTGATCAGCCCGATCAGATCGGTGTCACGCAGCACGAACAGCGACGCCGGGTAGGTGCCGACACTGCCCACCACCCGGCGCTCCAGGCCGAGTCCGGCGAGGGCGTCGTCGACCGGGCCGCGCTGCCTGCCGCGCCGGGAGACGACGAGGTGCCCCGCCGCCCCCGCGAACCGCTCCGGCGTCACCTCGCCCTCCAGCAACGGGTGCCCGGCCCGTACGACGCCCAGCATGCGGTCCTCGTACACCGTCTCCACGTGCACCTCGGGCGCGACCGAGTCGATCACCCCGACCTCCAGGTCGGCGGTGCCCTGGCGCAGGAACGGGGCGTCCACGTGGCTCTCGCTCAGGAAGCGCAGGCGGATGCCGGGGGCCTCGCGGGCGGCGCGGGCGAACAGGGCGGGGCCGTGGGTCGCGGCGATCGCGTCGTGGCCGAGGATCGTGAAGGTGCGGGTCACCTCGCGCAGGTCGGTGTCCCGGCCCGGCGCGAACAGGGCGCGGGCCCGCTCCACCACCGCGCTCACCTCGGCGCGCACGGCGAGCGCGTGCGGGGTCGGGACCATCCGGCGGCCGGCGCGGACCAGCACCGGATCGCCGAGCGCCTTGCGGATGCGGCCCAGGGTGCGGCTCATCGCCGGCTCGGACAGGTGCAGGCGGCGGGCGGCGCCCTGCACGCTCTCCTCCTCCAGCAGCACGTCGAGCGCGACCAGGAGGTTCAGGTCCAGCCCCGTGGATTGCGTCATGCGCAGGTGTTCCTTGCGAAGGTTGCACTGGAGTGCAGGTCAGGCCCGAGCCTACGGTGAGAGCGCATCCCACACCACCCACCAGCTCCCGGGAGGAGCCGTGCCCGCGCACGCCCTGAAACGCTCGACACTGCTGACCCTGTGCGCCTGCGTGCTGGTCGCGCAGAGCATGGTCGCCGCCATCAACCTGCTGATCCCGCAGCTGGTTTCGTCCGGCCTGCGCCCCTCGCACACCGAGATCCTGTGGACGGTCGACGCCTACGTCATCGTCTTCGCGGGCCTGCTGATCCCGGCCGGCGCGCTCGGCGACCGGTACGGCCGCAAGGGCGCCCTGCTCGCCGGCCTCGCCCTGTTCGCCGTCGGAGCCGCGACCAGCGCGCTCGCCCCCGGTCCGGCACTGCTGATCGCCGGCCGGGGCCTGTCCGGGGCCGGGGCCGCGCTGATCACCCCGGCGACGATGTCGATCCTGGTGCACCTGGCCGGGCCGGAGCGGCGCGCCCAGGCGATGGCGTCCTGGACGCTGGCCATCGGGCTGGGCGGCATGGCGGGCAACCTGGGCGGCGGCCTGGTCGGCCAGTACCTGTCCTGGCGGGCGCTGTTCGCCGCGATGGTGCCGCTGGCGGCCGTCCTCGCCGCCGCGGTCGCGGCGACCACCCCGCGCACGGCCCGCTCCGCGCAGGGCAGCCCGGACCCGGTCGGCACCCTGCTGCTCACCGCCGGCCTGGTCGCCGTGCTGTTCGGCATCATCGAGGGGCCGGACCTCGGCTGGGCCTCGCCGCGCATCCTGACCGCGTTCGGTGCGGGCGCCCTGCTGGTGGCCGCCTTCACGGTCCACGCCCTGCGCTCCCGCGCCCCGCTGTTCGACCCGCGCGTCTTCCGCTCCGCCGGGCTGCGCGCGACCACGCTGGGCCTGGCGACCGGATTCTTCGGCCTGTTCGCGCTGTTCTTCGTCAACTCGCAGTACCTGCAAGAGGTCAAGGGCTTCGGGCCCGCGGTGACCGGGGTCGCGATCGTGCCGCTGATCGTCGGCATGGCGCTGGTCCCGAAGCTCGCGGCCCGCTGGTCGGCGCGTCCGCGCCCGGTCGTCGGCACCGGGCTCGCGCTCATCGGCCTGGGCCTGCTGGCCGCGTCCACGGCGGACGCGCACACGCCGTACGCGCTGTACGCCTGCTGGCTGCTCGTCATCTCGGCGGGCACCGGGCTGGCCATGCCGGCCCTCACCCTGGGCGTCGTCCTGTCGCTGCCTCCGCACCGGGCGGGTCTCGGCTCCGGCCTCGGCACCTCGGCCCGCGAGATCGGCGCGGCCCTCGGCGTCGCCGTCGCGGGCACGGCCCTCGCCGGTCACGCCGACTTCGCGAGCGGGATGGGCCCGGCGCTGCGGACCGTCGGTGCGGTCGTCCTGCTGGCGACGGTCCCTGTCGTCGTCGGCCACCGGCCTGCCGGCCGCGCCGTGCGCACGGCCGTGGACACGCGGGCGGCGAAGGAGCCGGTCGCCTGAAGCGCCGGGGACGCGACCTCGGCACATGCCACGAGGTCCCCTCCCGCCGGAGCGGAAGGGGACCTCGTGTGTGGAGCGCCGGGCAGGCCTTGCACCTGCATCTCCCCGCAGGAAGCGGGGCGTCTTTCCTTGGACCACCAACGCATCACCTGGTGCCGGGTTTTCCGGCGGCCGGTGCGTGATCAACTATAGCGCACCGGCGCCGGGTGACTCCACGTCGGATCAGATGAGGCCGAGGCCGCGGACCGCCTCGCGCTCCTCCTCCAGCTCCTTGACGGAGGCGTCGATGCGGGCGCGGGAGAACTCGTTGATGTCCAGGCCCTGGACGATCTCGTACCTGCCGTCCTTGCAGGTGACCGGGAAGGAGGAGATGAGGCCCTCCGGGACGCCGTAGGAGCCGTCCGACGGGATGCCCATGGAGGTCCAGTCGCCCTCGGCGGTGCCGTTGACCCAGGTGTGGACGTGGTCGATGGCGGCGTTGGCGGCGGAGGCGGCGGAGGACGCGCCACGGGCCTCGATGATCGCCGCACCGCGCTTGGCGACGGTCGGGATGAAGTCCTCGGCCAGCCACTTCTCGTCGTTCACGACCTCGGCGGCGTTCTTGCCGGCGACCGTGGCGTGGAAGATGTCCGGGTACTGGGTGGCGGAGTGGTTGCCCCAGATGGTGAGCCGCTTGATGTCGGAGACGCTGCTGCCCGTCTTCTTCGCCAACTGGGTGAGCGCGCGGTTGTGGTCCAGGCGGGTCATCGCGGTGAAGCGCTCGGCCGGGACGTCCGGGGCGGCGGCCTGCGCGATGAGCGCGTTGGTGTTGGCCGGGTTGCCGACGACGAGGACCTTGATGTCGTCCGCCGCGTGGTCGTTGATGGCCTTGCCCTGCGGCTTGAAGATGCCGCCGTTGGCCTCCAGCAGGTCACCGCGCTCCATGCCCTTGGTGCGCGGGCGGGCGCCCACCAGCAGGGCGACGTTGGCGCCGTCGAAGGCGACGTTCGGGTCGTCGGTGATGTCGATGCCCTGCAGCAGCGGGAAGGCGCAGTCGTCCAGCTCCATGGCCGTGCCCTCGGCGGCCTTCAGGGCCGGGGTGATCTCCAGGAGGCGCAGGCGGACCGGCACGTCCGCGCCGAGCAGCTGGCCGGAGGCGATGCGGAAGAGCAGGGCGTAACCGATCTGGCCGGCCGCGCCGGTGACGGTGACGTTCACGGGAGTGCGGGTCATGGCGTTCTCCGTATGACAGCTGGCGGTGGGGCGTCCCTGCCCCGGGCGGATGATCGATCTCTTGGCATCAAGAGAGATCCAGCGGTCAGGCTATCGCGCATCCGTCAGGTGAGACGTCCGGGGCCGTGTGGCTCACCCCACAAGCGGATCAGGGGGACGTATCGCCTGCCGGGCGTGGCGCGGGAGGGCTGTGAAAGAGGCGGCCGTCCGTCCGGGAGAGGGGGGACGGAGACGGCCGCCGGTGGGGGTACCGGCGTACCGGACTCCCGTGGGGGGACACCGTCTCGCGTGCCCAGGATCGGTCCCGCCATGCGCCCCCGCCGGAAATTCCCCCTCCGTTTCTTTCGCCGCCGACTTCTCTCGCCGCCGGCTTCTCTCGCCGACGCGCGACCGCCGGGGCTAATCCGTGCAGCCGGTCTCCCCCGAGGCGAGGGTGGCGCAGGCCGTGGCCTGTGCCGGGTCGCGCACGGCGACCATCGGGGTGTAGCCGATCGTGTCCCCCACGGCGGTGATGTCACCCGTCTGCCGGACCTTGCCCACGGTGACCCGCACGGTGTCGCCCGGGGCGCCGCTGGTGATCCGGCCCCAGGCCGTGCCGCACGCCCTGCTGTAGCGGACCTCCAGGGTGGTGGTGCCCACGGTGGCGGTCTTGGCGGTGCTCACCAGGTCGCCGCTGCACCCCATGGCCTCCGCGTCCTTGCCGGTGCAGGCGGCGCCGGTGCACTTCACGCCGGGCGGCGGGCTCGTCCGTGCCGGGGCGGACGGCGAGGGTGACGCGGTGGCCCCCGCGTCGGACGTCCCGTCCCCGCCCCGATGGGTGAGGAAGAAGACTCCGGCGATGAGCGCCCCGGCACCGACCAGCCCCGCGAAGAACATCACCACCTGCTGCCGGTGCGCGGACCACCGGCGCAGGAGGCCCTCGGGCTGCCTGCCGGCGGCTCCGCCGGGGACGCCCGGGGCGGGGGCGGGGATGGCCACGGTTCCGGCGGCGCCGCCGGGGATCCGGGCAGAGGGGACGCCCTGGGTCCGGGGCGAGGCGGCCGGGGTCCCGACGGTGAGGCCCGGGGGCCAGGCAGCGGCGCCCGGGGCGCCGCCGGGGACGCCCTGGCTCTGGGCGGACGGGCCCTGGGCTCCCGCCGCCGAGGGGCGTGCGGGCACGCCGGAGGCCCCGGCAGGCGTCTCGATCTCGTGCAGGTCGACGCCGAACCGCTCGGCCACCTGCCGGGCGTAGCGCAGGTCGTCCGGCATCGCCTCGTACCTGGCGTCCTCGGCG
>NZ_JBEXKG010000071.1:0-38458 GCF_040609555.1 Streptomyces sp. NPDC004658 | reverse complement strand
CGCGATCCCGCAGGACCTCATCGACCGGACCACTCTGCTTGGCTCCGTGGACCGGCACGGCCCGCACCTGGCCGTCGGCGTTCACCTCGGTCGGCCTCGCCGCCTGGGGCGCCGCCGCCGGGGCGCTGGTGTCCGCGATGTCGTCGGCGAACTCGGCCGTCACGCTCTTCCTGATCCTGCACGCGGCGACACCGCTGTGACGACCGAGCCCGGGCGGCCGTGTCCGGGCCGCGTGGCCCGGCGCCGGCGCGGACCGCGGGCACCGCTCGGGTGACGGACGGCCCTACCGCTGCCGCGGGCCGGCCAGTTCCGCGTCGGCCCGCTCGGTGAGCAGGGTGAGCACACGGCCGGCCACCGCCCGGTCCTCCTCGGAGATGCCCGCGTACAGCCGGGCGGAGACCGTCGCGGCCTCGGCGGAGCTGGTGGCGTACACCGCACGCCCCGCGTCCGTGAGGCGCACGGCGGAGGGCCCCTCGGGGGCGAGCAGGCCGGCGGCCGTCAGGTCCTCGATCGCGCGCTGGGCGTCGCCCTCGTCGACCTTCACCGTGCCGATGACGCCGTCCACCAGGGCGGCCCGCTCGACCGGCCCGTCCGCGACGGCCGTGAGCCGCAGCGTGACGGACTGCAGGAAGGAGATGCCGTGCGGGGCGAGGACGCGCTCCAGTACGGCGCGCAGGGCGTAGTGGGCGAGGCCGATGGCCCGGCTGTCGACGCGGGGTGCTGTGGTGGTCATGACTGCTCCGTCTCGTGATCGGTGGTGCCGAACGGGTCAAGCGGTGCGTCGAGCAGGGTCGTCAGGTCCCGGACGAACTCCTGGGCGCGGGGGCTGCCGGGTCCGCCGAGGGGCGCCAGCAACTGGCGCAGCAGGCCCTGGACCACGTCGATCGCCTTCCGGGTGGTCTCCCGGCCCCGTTCGGTCAGCGCGAGCTGCACCGCCCGCGGGTCGGCCGGGTCCCGGGTGCGTTCGAGGAGGCCGGCCGACTCCAGGCCGCGGGCCAGTTTGGAGACGTACAGGGCCTCCAGGCCGGTGTGGTCGGCGAGGCGGCGCTGGCTCGGACGCAGCCCGGAGCGCTGCATGCCGTACAGCGACGCCACCAGGGAGTACTGCGCGTGGGTCAGCCCCAGCGGGGCCACCGCGCGGTCCACCGCGACCCGCCACTTCATGGACAGCCGCCACACCAGGAAACCGGGCGTGGCTCCTTCGGACACCTTGCTCATGACGGATACAGTACATGGCTACTATGTACATGGCTACTATGTGCGAGACCGGCCACTGGATCCCAGGGCCCGCCTCCTCTACGGAGTGAGCCGCACCACGTTACTGGCGACCCCGCCGCGCCCGGGGCGCCAAGTGGCGACCAGGGCCGCCGCCAGCAGGAGTTCGGCGATGTCACCGCCGTAGTACATGATCTCGGCGGCACCCTGGACCTGGGGGACGGGAGCGTCGACGGCCACCAGGAAACCGCCGTACATCAGCTGTGCGAGGCTCGCGTGCACCGCGATGGCGCAGCCCAGGAAGACCAGCCGGGCGGGCACACCGGGACGGGCCGGGGCGGGGTCGGGCCCGGCGACGGCGTGCGCGAACAGGCAGCCCGCCAGCAGGAAGTGCGCGTGCAGCAGCCAGTGTCCGGCCGGGCGCGCCGTGACGGCGTCGTAGAGCGGGGTGAAGTACAGCAGCGCCAGGCTGCCGGTGGACAGCAGCAGGCCGGTCACCGGGTGGGCGAGCGGGCGGGCCGGCCCGCTGTGCAGGAAGGCGCTGAGGCGGCGGGCGCGGGGTGCGGGCAGGGCGCGCAGCGCGAGGGTCATCGGGGCGCCGAGCACCAGGGCGAGCGGCGCGTACATGCCGATGAGCATGTGCTGGGCCATGTGGCCGCGGAAGTCACGGTGGGCGAACGTGGCGACGGGAGGCAGCAGCGCCGCCGCCAGCAGGAGGAGGCCCGCGCAGAAACCGGCCGTCCGCCAGGGGTTCCAGCCCCGCACGGGGTTACGGCGGCGGGCGCGGCGCACCAGCAGCAGATAGCCGCCCGCGCACGCCGACATCGCCAGGACCGGGAGCAGGATCTCCAGCACGCCCCCGCTCCCGCCGTGATGCGTGTGCATCGGCGGCATGTGCCCGTCCATGTACGGGGTGCCGTCGCCCATCAGACGGCGTGGCCCGGCCGTGCGGCCCGGGGAACGGCCGGATCGAAGGGGCGGGCGCCGCGCCGCAGCAGCAGGCCGCCCGCCAGCAGCAGCGCGCCGAGGACGAGGAAGCCGATGTCCCACCACAGCTGGTGCGGGCCGCCGCGGACATGGTGGATGCCCAGGACGTGATGGTCCAGGACGCCCTCCACCAGGTTGAACAGGCCCCAGCCGGACAGGATCCAGCCCCACAGGACCCGTGAGGCCCACACCCGGCGCCGGCCGGTGGCCACCCGGGCGTACAGGACGGCGAGACCGCCGAGGACGGCGAGCCAGCACACGGTGTGGAAGACGCCGTCCCACACGGTGTTCATCTCCAGGCCGGAGACGGTGTGGGGGTCGTAGTACCTCACACCGATGTGGTCGTGGTCGGTGCTGGTCAGCATGTGGTGCCACCGCAGGAGCTGGTGCAGCAGGATGCCGTCGACGAATCCGCCGAGCCCCACTCCCAGCAGCAGGCCGGGCAGTCGGAGGCCGGGCGGCGCGGTCTCGGCTCCGGTCTCGCGCACGGTGGTCGTCATCGCTCCTCGTCTCGGTCGGTTCCCTCGGTCGGTTCCCTCGGTCGAGCGGGTACGGCGGCGCTGCCCTACGAGAGCTACCAGCTCCCCCGCACCGGCGCTGCGGCACACTCGGCCATCTGCGCGGAGGCGGGGTACGGCGACCGGAACCGGCCGGCCGGAACGGGTCCTCCCATGCCGTCCGCCGCCAGGGGTACCCGCCCGCCACGGGAGGAACCCGGCACACCCGCGAAGGGACGGGTGGCTGCGACGGCTCGGACGGAAGGGCGGCGGAACCCATGCCCGGTACCACGGACGGACCCACCGACGACACGGTCGACCTGCACTTCCTCGGCAACGCGACCGTTCTGCTGCGCTACGGGCCGCTGACCCTGCTCACCGACCCGAACTTCCTGCACCTCGGCCAGTACGCCTACCTCGGCAACGGCCTGCTGAGCCGGCGCCTGACCGAGCCCGCCCTGGAACCGGAGGACCTGCCCCGCCTCGACGGGATCGTGCTGTCCCATCTGCACGGGGACCACTGGGACCGCCGGTCCCGACGGCACCTGGACCGCTCGGTTCCGGTGCTGAGCACCCCGCACGCCGCGCGCCGCCTGAAGGTGCTGCACGGACGCGAGCGGGTGGCCGGTCTGCGCACCTGGCGGGGATTCACCCTCCGGCAGGGCCCGGTCCAGGCCACGGTCACGGCGCTGCCCGGACGGCACGCCGGGCATCCGGTGCTGCGGGGACTGCTGCCCCCGGTGATGGGCAGCATGATCGAGTTCGGTCCGGCGGGCGGCCCGCCGCGGCTGCGGCTGTACGTCTCCGGCGACACCCTGCCGTACGACGGCCTCGACGAGATCACCCACCGCTTCCCGGCCGCCGACCTCGCCGTCCTGCACCTGGGCGGCACCACGCTCCCCGGCGGCTTCGTGGTCACCATGGACGGCCGGCAGGGAGCGGAACTGGCCCGGCGCCTCGGTCCCCGCGCCGTCCTGCCCGTGCACTACGAGGAGTACACGGTGATGCGCTCGCCCCTGTCCGCCTTCCTGACCGAGGCCGGCCGGCTCGGCCTCGGCGACCGGATCGTGCACTGCCCGCGCGGGCACCACGCCCGGCTCGCGGCCGAGCCGGGCGCGGCACCCGCCGTCAGCTGACCGGTGTTCCCGGCCGGCGGGGGTGCCGGCTCAGCGGGTCACCTCGTCACCTCGTGGCGCGCGTCCGGGACGCAGTGCGTCATGGTGAGGCCCTCGACATTCCGCGGCGGGTTCTTGCCGAGGTTCGCCAGCCGCTCCTTGTCCTCCTCGGTGAGGTCCTGGCTGGCCAGCGGCTCCAGGTCCGCGACATCCTCCGGGCGGATGCCGAGGCCCTCGCCGACCCGCAGCCCCAGGTCGTTCTCCACCAGCAGGAAGTGCCACACCATCCGCTCCTGGATGGGCCGGTCGCACCGGGAGAGCTGACCCACCAGGTTGCGCACCAGGTCGTCGCGCTCCCACTGCTCCATGAGCAGGTACCGCTGGCCCGCCTGGAGGTAGTCGTTGGTGCGGGGGATGCGCTTGCGGGTGAGCCGGCCCCGGATCTCGGGCCCCTGCTCGTCGTGCGCCGGACACTCCGCCTCGCGCAGTCCGCCCCGGATCGACGGCTCGTAGTTGACGCTCGGGTTCTCCCCGCCGCCGTCGACGTGGTACGTCATCAGCCCGTCGCGCTGGTTGGTGCGCACCCGGGCGCTCTTCGCCTGGTTGACCGGCAGCTGGAGGTAGTTCGGGCCCACCCGGTAGCGCTGGGTGTCGCTGTAGGAGAAGGTCCGGCCGACGAGCATCTTGTCGTCGGAGAAGTCCAGGCCGTCGACGAGCACGCCCGTGCCGAAGGAGATCTGCTCGTTCTCCGCGAAGAAGTTCTCCGGCATCCGGTCCAGCACCATCCGGCCCACCGGCTTCGGCGGGAAGTCCTGCTCCGGCCAGGTCTTGGTGTCGTCCAGCGGATCGAAGTCGAGTTCGGGGTGCTCGTGGTCCTCCATGACCTGCACGAGCAGCTCCCACTCGGGGTACTCGCCCCGTCCGACCGCCTCGTACAGGTCCTTGGTGGCGTGACCGAGGGAGCCGGCCTGGACGTTGGCCGCGTCCTCCTCGGTCATCGAGCGCACGCCCTGCTTGGGCATCCAGTGGTACTTCACGAGCACGGTGTTGCCCTCGGCGTTCACCCACTTGTACGTGTTCACGCCGAAGCCCTGCATGTGGCGGTAGTCGGCCGGGATGCCGCGCGGGCTGAACAGGTTGACCAGCATGTGCATCGCCTCGGGCGTCTGCGACATGAAGTCGAAGATCCGGTTCGGCTTCTGCTCGAAGTCCACCGGGTCCGGCTTCAGGGCGTGGATGACGTCCGGGAACTTGATGGCGTCCCGGATGAAGAAGACGCCCAGGTTGTTGCCGACGAGGTCCCAGTTGCCGTCCTCGGTGTAGAACTTGACGGCGAAACCGCGGGGGTCGCGCGCCGCCTCGGAGGAGTCACGGCCGCCGATGACGGTGGAGAAGCGGACGGCGACGTCGGTGCGCTTGCCGCGCTCCTGGAACAGCTTCGCCCGCGTGTAGCGGGCGATCGGCTCGTCGCCCCAGGCGCCGTACGCCTCGAAGAAGCCGTAGGCCGTCACGCCGCGGGCGTGCACCACCCGTTCCGGGATCCGTTCCCGGTCGAAGTGGCTGATCTTCTCCAGGAACTGGTAGTTCTCCAGCGTGGCGGGCCCACGGGCGCCGACGGTGCGCTGGTTCTGGTTGTCGTGGACGGGGTGGCCCTGTCGGTTGGTCAGGATCCTCCGGTCGTCTCCGGAGGCGGGACCCGTGCGTGCTACATCCGTCATGTCGAGGGCTCCTAGAAACGGGACAGGTGATACGACAAGCGTCGCCGCGACCACCGGCCGAGTACCCGAAGGCGCGCGGCCATGCCCGTGCCGAACCCCCGTACGGCTCTCGGGTACGCCGACCGCGCGAGGGCGCCCACCGGTCCGCCGTATAGGGCAAAAGGCTGAAAACCCATAACTTGCATGTTTATGGCCGCGTTTCCTCCGGTGCGGGTGAGTGCCCGCAACCGTGTCTGGAAGGGCAGGGAACCGATGAAACGGGCTACCCGAAACAGTGTGATCGCCATCGTCGCCGCGTCCGGCGCGATGGCAGTGGCGGCGCCGGTGCACGCCGACTCCGCCGCGGACGGTTCCGCGGGCGGCTCGCCCGGGCTGATCTCGGGCAACGGCATCCAGTTGCCGGTGCACCTCCCGGTGAACGTCTGCGGGAACACCGTGAACGTGGCGGGTCTGCTCAACCCCGCCATGGGCAACGCGTGCGCCAACAAGGGCGGCGGCGACGCCGGGGGGAAGGTACGCCCGGCGCAGCCGAGTGGGGCGACGGCCCACGCCGTCACGAAGAACTCGCCGGGTCTGGTCTCCGGCAACGGCGTCCAGTTGCCGGTCGATCTGCCCGTGAACGTCAGCGGCAACAGCGTCAACGTGGTCGGCGTCGGCAACCCCGTCTTCGGCAACACGTCCGCCGACGTCCCGGGCGACCAGCCCGCGGAGCCCGGCCGGACCACCACCCCGCCCAAGCCGCAGGAACCGCCCACGCGGGTCACCCCGCCACCGGTGCGTTCCGAGCCCCCGCGGCCCCAGGAACCGCCCGTCACCCACCCGGCGCCGAAGCCGACCCCGACCGTCGTACGGCACCGGCCACCCGTCACCCTCGCCCAGACCGGAGCGGAGACCACCTGGACGGCGGCCGTCGCCGGCCTGGCCTCACTGATGGGCGGAACGCTCCTGTACCGCCGCTTCCGCACGAGCAGGCCGAGCCGGGAGGCCTGAGCCCGGAGGCGACAGGGCACCCTGGCCGGGCGCACTCCGGCCGGGCACGGCGGCGCCCCGGCCGAACAGGCGCGGACCCGGGACCCCCAGAGGGCCGTTCGGCCGGGCGGCTCCGGGCCGGCGGGGCGGACACGCCGGCCGGCGTCCGTGCCTGGTCCGGTCTGCCGGGGCGTTCCCGGGAAGTGGTCCGCCCGGGTCGGCGTGCGGGGGGATGCTCCCGCCGGTCGGCGTGCGGCGGGCTCCCGCCGGCTCGGCCCCCGTGGGCGGGGCGTCCCGCGGGTCGTGGTTGCTCGGAACCCCGCCTCATCGGCCGACCCCACCCTCACCCCCTCCCCGCCAACCCGCCGGGGGCGGTTCACCAGCCGGTGAGCAGCAAGTGGTTCAGCAGGAGGGCCAGGGCCGCCTGGGCGGTGAGCCAGGCGCGCGGGCGGGGGAGGAGTGCGCAGGCCGGGAGCAGCCACATCGCGAAGGGCAGCCAGATGCGCTCCGTCTCCGCCTTGCTCATGCCGGACAGGTCGGCGGCCAGCAGGGCCAGCAGGGCCGCCGCCACGAGGAGGGCCAGCCGGGACTCGGCGGTCGGCGCCGTGCGGCGGCGGGGGAGGGACACGCCCGTCCGCCGCAGCCCCGCCGTCGTGGCCAGGCCGGTGATCAGCACCGTGCAGGCCAGGTTGGCCCACACCCAGTAGCCGTAGGGGCGGATGCCGCCGACGCCCTGGTAGTAGCGCGTCACCAGCAGCCGGTACCCCTCCCACCAGTCGAACCCGGCGAGCGTGAACGCCGCCGGGACGACCGCCGCCCCGGCCGCGAAGAGGAGCGCGAGGACCGGCCGCCTGCGGACCCGGCGCCGTCCCGTCACCACCACCGCCGCCCCGATCAGCACGAACAGCGTCAGGCCGTAGGAGAGGTAGCAGGTCAGGCCGTACAGCAGCCCGCTGCCCGCCGCCCAGGCCACGGACCGCCCGGTGACCGCCAGGGCCAGCAGGGCCACCGACCACGCGGCGACCGCCGCGAAGTACCCGTCGGCCGATGCACCCACCCACACGGCGGCCGGGGCCAGGACGAGGAACGGCGCCGCCCGCCGGGCCAGGCGCTCGTCGGCCAGCGCCCGCACCGCCACGAGCACCGCCACGCAGGCGGTCGCTCCGACGGTGACGCACCAGGCCCCGGCCCAGCCGCCGCCGCCGAGTCCCACCCGGTCCAGGAGGACGAAGGTGAGGGTGGCCGCCGGGGGATGCCCGGCGATGTGCGCCGGCCAGGGGGCGGGGGAGCCGCTCACGATGTGCTGGGTGAAGTCGCGCAGCGCGGCCGGAATGTCGTGGAAGCGGCCGATCACCGTCAGGTACTCGTTGCGGGTGGTGAGCCGCCCGGCCACACCCCGCCGCCAGCCGTCGACCAGCGCCAGCGACCACGTCCAGGCCAGGGCTGTCGCCCAGGCCGCGAGGAGCAGCCCCCGCCATGGAAGCCGCGCGGCGACCGCGGGCCCCCAGGCCACCACGGCGACCGCCACCAGGACGGCGGCCGGGGTGCCCGGGCCGAGATGCGGGTCCCAGTCGGCGAACAGCGGCGGCCAGTGCACGAACAGGGTCCGCCGCGTGTCCTGGATGTGCCGGCCGACGAGCACGGCGACGAGGACGAGCAGGGCGGCGGCCGACGCGGCGCACAGATCGGCGCGCAGGCCGGGATACCGGTCACGGAGGGGAGGGATCACACCGGCACGCTAGGGCGGCGACCGGGGGGACGAGGGGACCAGCGGCCCGACGTCAGCGTTTCGTCATGGGTCGCCACCGCGGTCGGGGGCTGGTTCGGGCCTACCGTCGGACCATGCGAGACGACGACCCGCGGCTTCCCTCCTCACCCGGATTCTGGCGCAGCCCGCTGCGCGGTCCCTGGTTCACCTCGGTGCTCGGCATCGTGCTGCTGGTGGGCATCACGGTGCTGTTCGTGACGGGTCTGGTGTCCTACGCCGCCTACAACCCGGGCCTCGCACGGGTGAACGACCAGACGCCGGACAAGGGCGTCCTGGGCTTCTACCTCTTCGCCTGGCCGACGAACCCGTACTGGCTGTACCGGCTCACCCAGGGCCTGCACGTCACCCTCGGCATCACCCTGATCCCGGTGCTGCTCGCCAAGCTCTGGTCGGTCGTGCCCAGGCTGTTCGCCCTGCCCCCGGCCCGCTCCCTCGCGCACGCCCTGGAGCGGATCTCCCTGCTCCTCCTCGTCGGCGGCGGGCTGTTCGAGTTCACCACCGGCGTCCTCAACGTCCAGCTCGACTACGTCTTCCCCGGCTCCTTCTACCCGCTGCACTTCTACGGAGCCTGGGTGTTCTTCGCCGCGTTCGTGGCGCACGCGGCGCTGAAACTGCCGACCGCCGTACGAAGCCTGCGCTGGCGGCGCGAGCGGCGAGGGGAGTCCGTGTCCCGCACGCCGGAGCCGGGGGAGCTGGTGTCCCCCCGCCCGCTGCCTGCGACCGTGTCACGGCGCGGGGCGCTGGGGTTCGTCGGGGGTGCCTCGCTGCTGCTCCTGGTCACCACCGCCGGCCAGAGCATCGGGGGCGCGCTGCGGCGCACCGCCCTCCTCGCACCGCACGGCGGAGCCGACCCCGGCAGCGGACCGAACGGCTTCCAGATCAACAAGACGGCCGCCTACGCCGGGATCGACGCGGCGGAGACCGGCGAGGAGGCGTGGCGGCTCGTCGTCACCGGCCGCACCGGAACGGTCCGCCTCAGCCGCGCCCAGCTGCTCCGGCTGCCGCTGCACAGCTCGGCACTGCCCATCGCCTGCGTCGAGGGCTGGTCGACGGAGGACCAGTGGTGGCGCGGGGTGCGGCTGCGCGACCTCGCCGCGCTGGTCGGCTACGACGGCGACCCGCCGGACCTCTTCGTGGAGTCGCTCCAGCGGCACGGGGCCTTCCGCCGGGCCGCCCTGCGCGCCAACCAGGTGGCCGACCCGCGCTCCCTGCTCGCCCTGTACGTCAACGGCGAGGACCTGTCCCCCGACCACGGCCACCCGGCGCGGATCATCGTGCCCGCGGCGCCCGGTGTGCTCAACACCAAGTGGGTGGCCCGGCTGACCTTCGGAGAGCTGTGATGCGCCCGCGCCCGAGGCTCGGCAGCCCCTTCCAGATCCTCCTGCTGGCCTGCTCCTTCGCGCTCGCCGGCTATGCCGGTGTGCGGCTGTTCGCGGGCGACTGGCAGGCCGTGGCGCTGTGGCTGGTGGGCGCGGCGCTGCTGCACGATCTGGTGCTGCTGCCGCTGTACGCGGTGGCGGACCGGGCGGTCGTCCGTGCTCTCGGCGCCGCCGGGCGGCGGGAGCGGACGATGTACGTCCGGGTCCCGGCCGCCCTGTCCGCTCTGCTGCTGCTCGTGTGGTTCCCGCTGATCACCGGCATGGTGGACCGCCCCTACCGGTCCGCCACCGGCCTGTCGGCGGACGGCTTCCTCACCCGCTGGCTGCTGATCAGCGCGGTGCTGTTCGCCGGCTCCGCGCTGCTGCTGGCGCTGCGCGGGCTGCGACTGCGCAGGGCGACGAAGCGGCGTCCGCCGGCCGTCCACTGACCGGCGGCCCGCCAGCCCGCGCGGCCCGCGTACCGCAACAGGGCCGGCGTGCCGAGCCGCGCCCACGGGAAGACGCCATGGCCGCCCGTCTCCACGTCGGTGCCGTCGACGACCTGCACCTCGGAGCGTTCGTCGACGTCCACCGCGGCCGTCTCGGCGATCAGCAGACCGCCGGGCCGCAGCAGCCGGGCCACCCGGCCCAGCAGGGCGCGCGGATCACCGCCGATGCCGACGTTGCCGTCCATGAGCAGCACGGTGCCCCAGCGTCCCTCGCCGGGCAGCGGGTCGAACACCGAGCGCCGCAGGGCCTGGCCGCCGAGCCGCACGGTGTGGTCGACGGCGGCCTCGCTGACGTCGATGCCGAGGACGGTACGGCCCCGGGCGGCGAGCTCCGCCACCAGCCGCCCCGGTCCGCAGCCGACGTCGAGCACGGCACCCTCGCACCGGTCCAGCACCGCCCGGTCGACCGGGTCGGCCCGCGCGCACCAGCGCTCGACCTCCAGCGGCAGCAGCCAGCCGTCCGTCCGGCGCAGGAACAGCGGGCCGCGCCCGGTGCGCAGGGCGACGGCGTAGGGATCGGCCGCGGCCCAGGCGACGACCGGCGGAGTGCCCCTCGACCGGTCGCCGCGGGTGCTCACCGGCCGGTCCCCGGTCCGGCGGTGCGCGCCGTGCACCGGGCCAGCCGGGCAGCGAAACGGCCGTGCGGCGCCCGGGCGGCGACCGCCACCGCGTCCGCGGCCGTGTCCACGTCCCGCAGCCGGGGCAGCTCGCGCACCCGCAGACCGGAGGCCACCAGCCGCCGCCGCTGGACGGCACCCGTCCACGGCGTCGACATGGGCACGCCCCGCAGCAGGGCGGGATCGGGCTCGGCGAGCCCCAGCGCCCAGAAGCCGCCGTCCTCCGCGGGACCGAAGCACGCGTCGTACCCGGCGAAGTCCACGGTGAGCAGTTCCGGGGTCACCTGCGGGGTGTCCATGCCGATGAGCAGGGCGGGACCGGCGCACCGCGCGAACGCGTCGGCCAGCCGCAGGTCCAGCCCGCCCGCGCACTGCGGTACGACGTCGAAGCCGGGCGGCAGCCAGGGGCCGGGGCTCCCGTCCAGCACCAGGACGCGCCGGGTGGCGGGGGCCGCCGCGACCGCGTGCAGGGTGTCGGCGAGCGCGGCCTCGGCGAGCGCCGCCGCCTCGGCGGGGGTGAACGGCGGGGTGAGCCGCGTCTTGACCCGCCCCGGACGCGGTTCCTTGGCGATGACGAGCAGCGTGGTCACGGTGCGGTCCTCCCGCCGGCCGGCGGCTCGGCCAGCACGCGGCTCATGTCCCGCACCGCCTGCCAGGTGCCGCGCCAGGTGCCCGTGACCTTGGAGGTGCCGGCGCGCGGCAGGTACGGCACGTCGTGCTCGGCGATCCGCCAGCCCGCGTCGGCCGCGCGCACCACCATCTGGAGCGGATATCCGCTGCGCCGGTCGCTGAGGCCGAGCGCCAGCAGCGGCTCGCGGCGGGCGGCGCGCAGCGGACCGAGGTCGTGCAGCCGTAGCCCGGTACGGCGGCGCAGCAGCCGAGCGAGCGCCAGGTTGCCGGCCCGGGCGTGGGCGGGCCAGGCACCCCGGGTCCGCGCCCGCCGCCGGCCCAGGACCAGGTCGGCGCGGCCGTCGAGGACTTCCCGGACGAAGGGCACCAGGTGCCCGGGGTCCAGGGAGGCGTCGCAGTCGCAGAAGCAGACGACGTCGGCGGTGGCGGCGGTCAGCCCGGCGTGGCAGGCGGCGCCGAAACCGCGCCGCGGCTCGTGCACGACGGTCGCGCCGAGCGCGCGGGCGATGTCCGCCGAGCCGTCCGTGGAGCCGTTGTCGACGACGAGGGCGCGCCAGCCCGCCGGGATCCGGGCGAGCACCCAGGGCAGGGCCTCCGCCTCGTCCAGGCAGGGCAGCACCACGTCCACGCTCGCCGCCGATGAGGGAGATGAGGGGGTCACGCCGTTCACCCTACGAACGGGAAGCGGACATATCGGACCAGCGTTGCTTACGAAACGCGGACGTCGGGGCCCGGACCCGGCCGCGAGTGCGACACCCGCCACGGCCCGGTGCCAGGCTGGAGGCATGCAGCAGCCGCACATGCCCGCCGGACGCCCGGCCCTGGACGGGACCGCACCCGACACCGCCGCACCGGCCCCCCGGTCAGCCCCCGGTGCCGCCCGGGTCCTGGTCGTGGACGACGACGCGACCGTCGCCGAGATCGTCGCGGGATACCTCGGCCGCGCCGGATACACGGTCGACCGCGCCGCCGACGGCCCCACCGCCCTCGCCCGCGCCGCCGCCCACTGGCCGGACCTGGTGGTGCTCGACCTGATGCTGCCCGGCATGGACGGCCTGGAGGTCTGCCGGCGGCTGCGCGCACGGGCCCCCGTCCCCGTCGTCATGCTCACCGCCCGCGGGGACGAGGACGACCGCATCACGGGTCTGGAGGTCGGCGCCGACGACTACGTGACCAAGCCGTTCAGCCCCCGTGAACTGGTCCTGCGGGTGCAGTCGGTGCTGCGCCGCGCGCTGCCCGGCACGGGCACCGGCCCGCTGGCCGCGGCCGGTGTCACCGTCGACCCGGCCGCCCGCCGCGCCACCAAGAACGGCACCGAACTCGCCCTCACCCTCCGGGAGTTCGACCTCCTCGCGTTCTTCCTGCGGCACCCGGGGCGGGCGTACAGCCGGGAGGACCTGATGCGGGAGGTGTGGGGCTGGGACTTCGGCGACCTGTCCACCGTCACGGTCCACATCCGCCGGCTGCGCGGCAAGGTCGAGGACGACCCCGCCCGGCCGCGCCTGATTCAGACCGTGTGGGGCGTCGGCTACCGCTTCGAGCCGGGCGGCGCGGAAGGGCAGGGCTGACGTGCGCGACACCGTCCTCATCGCCGTGCTCGCCTTCGCCGGGGCCGCCGTCACGGGCCTGGCCGGGGCCGCCGCGCTGCGGCTGCTGCGGCGCCGCTCGCTCACCGTGTCCCTCGCCGTGATCGCGGCGGTCGGCGTGGGCGGCGTGCTCGCCGGCACCCTCGCGGTCGCCTGGGCGATGTTCCTGTCCGCCCACGACCTGACCGTGGTCACGACGGTCGTCGCCATGGCGGCCGTGGTCTCCCTGGCGACCGCACTGGTCCTGGGCCGCTGGGTCGTCGCCCGCAGTCACGAACTCGCCATGGCGGCACGCTCGTTCGGCGAGGCCGGCGACTTCGCCGCCCCCGAGGGCCCGGCCACCGCCGAACTGGCCGAACTGAGCCGGGAGCTGGCCGCCACCAGCGCGAGACTCGCCGAATCCCGGGAACGGGAACGCCTGCTGGAGACCTCACGCCGGGAACTCGTCGCCTGGATCTCCCACGACCTGCGCACCCCGCTCGCCGGGCTGCGCGCCATGTCGGAGGCGCTGGAGGACGGCGTCGCCGACGACCCCGGCCGCTACCTGAAGCAGATCCGCGCCGAGGTCGAGCGCCTCAACGACATGGTCGGCGACCTCTTCGAACTCTCCCGCATCCACGCCGGCACGCTCGCGCTGACCCCGTCCCGGATCTCGCTCTACGACCTCGTCGGCGACGCCCTCGCGGGAGCCGACCCGCTCGCCCGCGCCCACGGCGTACGGCTGGTCGGCGACCGGGTGGAGCCGGTCCCGGTCGAGGTGGACGCCAAGGAGATGAGCCGCGTCCTGGGCAACCTGCTGGTCAACGCCATCCGCCGGACGCCCGCCGACGGCACCGTCGCCGTCGCCGCCGAGCGCTCGCCCGACGGCGTGGTGCTCTCCGTGACGGACGGCTGCGGCGGCATCCCGGAGGAGGACCTGCCCCGCGTGTTCGACACCGGCTGGCGCGGCAGCCACGCCCGCACCCCGCCGTCCGGCGCGGGCCTGGGCCTCGCCATCGTGCGCGGCATCGTGGAGGCCCACCAGGGCCGGGCCACCGTCCGCAACATCCCCGGCGGCTGCCGCTTCGAGGTCACGCTCCCGGCGGCTCTCTAGGGCCAGGTCCTAGGCGCCCGCGAACTCCCGCATGCCCTCCTGGAAGCCGACCTCCGGCTTCCAGCCCAGCTCGGCCCGCAGCCGCGAGGAGTCGGCGGTGATGTGCCGCACGTCGCCCAGCCGGTACTCCCCGGTGACGACCGGTGCGGGACCGCCGTGGGCGTCGGCCAGCGCGCGGGCCATCTCCCCGACCGTGTGCGGCTCGCCGCTGCCGGTGTTGTACACGGTCAGCGCGCCCGGCGCGGACCCCGCCTCCAGCGCCAGGACGTCGGCCGCGGCCACGTCCCGGACGTGCACGAAGTCCCGGCGCTGCCGCCCGTCCTCGAAGACGCGCGGCGCCTCGCCCCGGGCGAGCGCGGACCGGAAGAAGGAGGCGACGCCGGCGTAGGGCGTGTCGCGGGGCATCCGGGGCCCGTAGACGTTGTGGTAGCGCAGCGACACCGCGGACCCACCGGTCGACCGGGCCCAGGCGGCGGCCAGGTGCTCCTGCGCCAGCTTGGTCGTGGCGTACACGTTGCGCGGATCGGCCGGCGCGTCCTCGCGGACCAGCCCGGGGGCCAGCTCCGCGCCGCACACCGGGCACCTCGGCTCGAACCGCCCCGCGTCCAGATCGGCGACGGCCCGCGGTCCCGGCCGTACGACCCCGTCGCGCGGGCACACGTACCGCCCCTCGCCGTACACGACCATCGACCCGGCCAGCACCAGGTGCCGTACCCCGGCCTCCGCCATGGCGGTGAGGAGGACGGCGGTGCCCAGGTCGTTGCGGGAGACGTACTCCACCGCGTCCCCGAACCCCGCCCCGAGCCCGACCATCGCGGCCTGGTGGCAGACGGCGTCCACGCCGGTCACGGCGCGCCCGACCGCGACGGGATCGCGCACGTCGGCGGCCGGATCCGTACGCACGTCGAAGACGACCGCCTCGTGCCCGCGCGCCGCCAGCGCCTCCACCACATGAGACCCGATGAACCCGGCGCCGCCGGTGACCAGTACCCGCATGCCCCCACGCTAGGCCCGCCGCCGCACCGGGCCGGCGGGCCGCGCCCGCACGTCACCGCTCCGTAAGACGGGGCGCGCCGGAACGGGGAGGCGGTTCAGCGGCGCGCCGCCGCTCGGCTCACCTCCGCTGTGCCGCGATCATCGCCTTGTACCAGTGGTAGCTGTCCTTCGGTGTGCGCCGCTGGGTGTCGTAGTCGACCCGGACGATCCCGAAGCGCTTGTCGTAGCCGAAGGCCCACTCGAAGTTGTCCAGCAGCGACCAGACGTAGTAGCCGCGGACGTCGACGCCGGCGTCCATCGCGGCGCGCAGCGCGCCGAGGTGGTCGCGCAGGTAGGCCACCCGGTCGGTGTCGTGCACCGCGCCGTCGGCGGAGAGCGTGTCGTCCTCCGCCGAGCCGTTCTCCGTGATGTGGAGGGGCGGCAGCGCGTCCCCGTACCGCTCCTTGAGCTGCACCAGCAGGTCGGTGAAGGAGCCGGGGACCACCGGCCAGCCCATCGCCGTGTGGCGCACGTCCGGAAACCCGACCTCCGTGTAGCGGTTGTCCGTGGCCACCCGCCGGGCCGGGTCGGCCTCGCGGTGCGGGGCGTCGGCGACCACGATGGGCCGGTAGTAGTTGACGCCGAGGAAGTCCAGCGGCCGGGAGATCAGTTCCAGGTCGCCGTCCCGCCGGAAGTCCGCGCCGGTGATCAGCTCGCCCCAGGTCTCCTCCTCGGTGGCCGGGTAGCGGCCCGCGAGGATCGGCTCGGTCCACACCAGGTTGTGCTGCGTGTCGGCGCGGACCACGGCCGCGCGGTCGGCGGGGGAGTCGCCGGCCGGCAGGTTGCGGTCGAGGTTGAGCGTGATGCCGACCTCGCGCGCCCCGGCCGCCCGCAGCGCGTCGACGGCCAGGCCGTGGCCGACCAGCAGGTGGTGCGCGGCGGCCAGCGCGCCCCGGCCCTCCCGCGCGCCGGGGGCGTGCCGGCCCACGGAGTAGCCGAGGAAGGCGCTGCACCACGGCTCGTTGAGGGTGATCCAGCGCGGCACCCGGTCGCCCAGGTGCTCGGCGACGACAGCCGTGTACTCGGCGAACCGCTCCGCCGTCTCCCGCACCCGCCAGCCGCCCCGGTCCTCCAGGGCCTGCGGCAGGTCCCAGTGGTAGAGGGTGGCGGCCGGCTCGATGCCGGCCGCGAGCAGTTCGTCGACGAGCCGGGAGTAGAAGTCCAGCCCCTTCGGGTTCACCGGACCGGATCCGTCGGGCACGATCCGCGGCCAGGCGATGGAGAAGCGGTACGAGTCCACGCCCAGGTCGCGCAGCAGCGCCACGTCCTCCCGGTAGCGGTGGTAGTGGTCGCAGGCCACGTCTCCGGTGTCGCCGTTCGCCGTCCGGCCCGGCGTGTGGCTGTAGGTGTCCCAGATCGACGGTCCGCGGCCGTCCTCCCGCGCCGCGCCCTCGATCTGGTACGAGGCCGTCGCGGCACCGAAGACGAAGCCGGGCGGGAAGCCGGGGAAGCCGGTGGCGTCGGGGAAGTCAGTCATGGAGGCCGTTTCCAGGGGTGCGGTGGGGCGGGTCACTTGACGGAACCGCCGGTGATGCCGGCGGCGATGTACTTCTGGGCGAGCACGAGCAGGATCGCGGCGGGCACGGCGGACAGCACGGACGCGGCCATCACCGAGCCCCAGTCGCCGACGTGCGCGCCGATGTACTGGTAGATGCCCAGCGTGACCGGCTTGACGTCGTCCGTGGTGTTCAGCGTGAGGGCGAACATGAAGTCGCTCCACGAGAAGAGGAAGGCGAACAGGCCGGATGTGATCAGGGAGTTGCGGCTCATCGGCAGCACCACCCGCAGGAACGTCCGCACCGGCCCGGCGCCGTCCATCTGCGCCGCCTCGATGACCTCACCCGGGATCGACACCATGAAGGACCGCATCAGCACGATCGAGAACGGGATGCCGAGCGAGGCGTCCGCCAGCATCAGGCCGAAGTAGGAGTTGACCAGGCCGAGGTCGACGTACGAGTTGTAGAGCGCGTTGGCGATGACGATGCCCGGCACCATCTGGGTGATCAGCGTGCCGAACACGATCGTCCGCGAGCCGCGCAGGCCGAACCGGGCCAGCCCGTAGGCCGCCGGGGCGGACACCGCCAGGCAGATGACGACCGCGCCGAGCGACACCACCAGGGAGGTCAGCAGGTGACCGCCCTGGTCGTCCAGGGCCTTGGAGAAGCCGGACAGGTCCAGGCTGCCGGGCACCGGGTCGACCTGGAGCAGACCCGAGGCGGGCTGGAGGGCGGTGTTGAGCATCCAGTACAGCGGGAACAGCATCACGCACAGGATGAGCACACCGGCGATGGTGGAACCCCAGCGGCGCCCGGATGTCGTGGGCGTGCGAGCGGCCATGGACGTCACTTCCCCTCGGTGCGGTTGGCCCGCAGGTAGAACACCGCGAACACCGCGGAGACAAGGATGAGTACGTTGCCGACGACCGCGCCCGCGCCGAAGTCGAGCCGTACGAAGGAGTTCTGGTAGGTCAGCGTGCCCAGGGTCTGGGTGGCGTCGGCCGGGCCGCCGTCGGTGAGGGCGAGGATCAGGTCGAGGATCTTCACCGTCGACATGAACCCGAGCACGAGGACGACGGTGATCACGGGCCTGAGCTGCGGCAGGGTGATGGAGCGGAACGTCCGCCAGGCGGAGGCGCCGTCCAGGGAGGCGGCCTCGTACAGCTCCGTGGGGATCTCCTGGAGACCGCCGTAGAGGATGACCATGTTGAACGGGATGCCGATCCAGATGTTGACCAGGATCACCGACAGCAGGGCCATGCCGGGGCTGGTCAGCCACGGGGTGTGGCCGCCGAGGCCCAGCGTGTCGAGGAACGAGTTCAGGACGCCCGTGTCCTGGTCGAGGATGCGGCGCCACACGATGCCGGACACCACCATGGGCACCAGCCAGGGCAGCAGGATCAGGGACCGCAGGACACCGTTCAGCGGGAAGCGGCGGCTGAAGAACACCGCGAGCGCCAGCCCGATGCAGAACTGGCCGAGCAGCGAGCCGGCGGTGAAGACCAGGGTGTGCCAGAGCGCCTTGCCGAACAGCGGGTCCTGGAACACGTTCGACCAGTTGTCGGCGCCGTTGAACGGCGCCTCACCGGTGAAGAACGTCTTCGGGGTGAAGTGCTGGAAGCTCATCACGACGTTGCGGACGAGCGGATAGCCGAAGAACAGCAGCATGAAGACGACCGCGGGGGCGACGAACCCCCACTGGGCCAGTCTGCGGCGGCGGCGCAGCCGGGCCGGGTCCGGCGCGGCGGCCGTCCTGGACGCCTTCCCGGGCGCCTGGGCGGTGACGATGGACGTGGTCATGGTGGCTTACCTCAGTTCCCGCTCGTGGCCCGCTGCTGGGCGCGCTTCAGGGCGGCCTCGCTGGACTGGCCGGTCAGGGCGGACTGGAAGGCGCTCTGCAGGGCGAGCGACACGCTCGGCCAGCCGGCGCCGAGCTTGGCGGTGCGGGACCGGGCGGCGGCCACCTGGTCGGCGAGCGCGTCCAGCTCGGGCACCCGCTTGCGCCACACGGCGGCGGCCTTGGCGTTCGCCGGGACCATCCAGCTGTTGAGCGCGTAGGTCAGCTGTTCCCTCCGGCTCGCCAGACAGGCGACGATCTCGCCGGCCCGCTTCTCCCGCGCCTTGTCACCGGTGTTCGGCACGGTGAGCACGGCACCGCCCAGCGGGCCGACGGAGGGCGCTCCCGGCCGGGGAACCGGGATCTTCGCGATGCCCCAGTGCAGTGACTTCTTCGTGTTGAGCGTCTCGACCTGCCAGGGGCCGTTGATCATCATCGCGGCGTTGCCGGCCATGAACTGGTCGTTGACGTCCGCCTGCGTCCAGCTGACCGTCGACTTCGACAGCGAGCCGTCCGCCAGCAGGGCCTTCCAGTAGTCGAGCGCGCCGGCGACCTGCGGGCTGTCCAGCTTCGTCTCGTCGCCGCCGTTGGACCACATGAACGGCGTGAACTGGAAGACGCCGTCCTCCGCGCCGCCCGCGCTGAGCGCCAGCCCGTACCGCTTGCCCGCGGTGAGCTTCTTCGCGGCCGCGCGCAGCTCGGCCCAGGTGGTGGGGACCTTCACGCCGGCCCGGTCGAGGACGTCCTTGTTGTAGAACAGCGCCAGGGTGTTCACCGACCGGGCGGCGCCGTAGTACGTCCCCTTGTACGAGCCGAAGTTGACGATGCCCTGGGGGATGTCCCGGGTGCTCAGGCCGAGTGTCCTGAGGTCGGTCAGGCCGCCGGCCTCGGCGAACGTCGGCATCTCCGAGGCGTCGAACTGGACGATGTCGGGCAGCGACCTCGACGACGCCATGCGCAGCGCCTTCGTCATCACCTGCGCGGCCGGGACGCTCTGCTGCTCGATGGTGACGCCGAGCCGCTCGCCGCAGCGGGCCATCGCCTCGGCGTCCCAGCGGTGGTAGGTCTCGTCGGTCGAGGAGTTCATCACCGTGTAGACGTCACCGTCGCGCTGCTGACCGCATCCGGTCAGGGCCGCCCCGGCGACCAGGACCGTCACGGCGGTGAGTGGTGCCACGGCCCTGCGGGAGCGTCCCCGGCGCCCGGCGGCCGGAGACCTCTCAGGAATGCGATTGAAGCGCTTCGACATGCTGCGGCCCTTGCTGTCGTGTGCCCGGCTTCGTCGCCGGGGCTTTTGTTTGGCCTGATGACTAATACGTCACTCCCCGGGTGTCACGCTAGACCCCCGGGCGTGTTCGTCCGGGCACACAGCGAAGTCACGCGCGCGAACTCGATAACAAAAGGCGAGGTCAGCGCGCTGATAGTGACAAGAGACGGGTGTGACGACGATTTCCCCTGTGTACGATCAACCCGCCGGGCGACAGCCTCCGCCGCCCCCGCCGAACAGCCCCGCTCCCCCGAGGAAGACCATGAAGTTCACCAACGGGTACTGGCGCATCCGCGACGGCGTCCAGGTCGCGTACGCCACCGAGGCGCGCGACGTGCGCGTCGAATCGAAGCGCTTCACCGCCTATGCCGCCGTGCAGAAGGTGACGCGCAGAGGGGACACGCTCAACGCGCCGCTCCTCACCGTCGACTGCTTCTCACCCGCCGAGGGCGTCATCGGCGTGCGGGTCACCCACCACGCCGGCAAGCGCCGCCCGGGGCCGGACTTCGCCCTCGCGGCCGACCCCGGCGGTGCGGGCGAGGTCCGCCGGGACGGCACCGTCACCGAGCTGACCAGCGGCCCGCTGACCCTGCGCCTGGACCGGGCCGCCCCGTGGTCGCTGACCTTCCACGACGCGGACGGGCGGGAGCTGACCCGCGCGGGCCGCAAGGGCACCGCCTTCGCCACCACCGGCGACGGCGCGCACCACGTCCTCACCCAGCTCGCGCTCGGCGTCGGCGAGCAGATCTACGGCCTCGGCGAACGCTTCACCCCGTTCGTCAAGAACGGCCAGGTCGTCGACATCTGGCAGGCCGACGGCGGCACCAGCAGCGAACAGGCCTACAAGAACGTCCCCTTCTACCTGTCCTCGCGCGGCTACGGCGTCTTCGTCAACCACCCCGGCGCGGTCTCCTTCGAGGTCGGCTCCGAGTCCGTCGGACAGGTGCAGTTCAGCGTCGAGGACCAGACGCTGGAGTACTACGTCGTCGCCGGCCCCACCCCGAAGGACGTCCTCACCCGCTACACCGCCCTCACCGGCCGCCCGGCCCTGCCGCCCGCCTGGTCCTTCGGTCTGTGGCTGACCACGTCCTTCACCACGGACTACGACGAGCCGACCGTGATGTCGTTCGTGGACGGCATGGCCGAGCGCGGCATCCCGCTGTCCGTCTTCCACTTCGACTGCTTCTGGATGCGCGAGTACCAGTGGTGCGACTTCGAGTGGGACCCGGAGGTCTTCCCCGACCCCCAGGGGATGCTCGCCCGGCTGAAGGCCAAGGGCCTGCGGATCAGCGCCTGGATCAACCCGTACATCGCGCAGAAGTCCCCGCTGTTCGAGGAGGCCGCCGCCCTCGGGCACCTGGTGCGCCGGCCGAACGGCGACGTGTGGCAGTGGGACCTGTGGCAGGCCGGCATGGGACTGGTCGACTTCACCAGCCCCGACGCCCGCGCCTGGTTCCAGTCCAAGCTGAAGCCCCTGCTCGACCAGGGCGTGGACTGCTTCAAGACGGACTTCGGCGAGCGCGTCCCCACCGACGTCGTCTGGCACGACGGCTCCGATCCGGAGCGGATGCACAACTACTACACCCACCTGTACAACCAGACCGTGTTCGAACTCCTCGAGAAGGAGCGCGGACAGGGCGAGGCCGTCCTCTTCGCCCGCTCGGCGACCGCGGGCGGTCAGCAGTACCCCGTGCACTGGGGCGGCGACTGCTGGTCGTCCTTCGAGGCCATGTCCGAGTCCCTCCGGGGCGGCCTGTCCCTGTCGCTGAGCGGCTTCGGGTTCTGGAGCCATGACATCGGAGGCTTCGAGGGCACGCCCGACCCGGCGGTCTTCAAGCGCTGGCTGGCCTTCGGCCTGCTGTCCTCCCACAGCCGGCTGCACGGATCGTCGTCCTACCGGGTGCCGTGGGCGTTCGGCGACGAGGCCGTCGACGTCGCCCGGCGGTTCACCCTGCTCAAACACCGCCTGATGCCCTACCTGTACGGCGCCTCCGTCGAGGCCCACCGCACCGGCGTCCCGGTGATGCGGCCCATGGTCCTGGAGTTCCCGCACGACCCCGCCTGCCGCCCCCTCGACCGCCAGTACATGCTGGGCGCCGACCTCCTGGTCGCGCCGGTGTTCAGCGAGGACGGCGAGGTGGAGGTCTACCTCCCCGAGGGCACCTGGACCCACCTGCTCAGCGGCGAGCGGGTCACCGGCCCGGTCTGGCGCACCGAACGGCACGGCTACGACAGCCTCCCGCTCTACGTGCGTGAGGGCGCCGTCCTGCCGCTGGCCGCCGACGACGAGCGGCCCGACGGCGACTGGCTGGACGACCTGGTCCTGCTGGTCCACCCGCCGGCCTCGCCGACGTACACCCGCCAGGTGAGCGTCCCCGACCTGACGGGTGCGCAGGCCGCGGTGTTCCACGTCCGCCGTGACGGGGACCTGGTGCATGTCACCGTGGACGGCACCGACCGCCCCTTCACCGTACGGGTCGCCGGCGGAGCGAGCGCCGGGGGCACGGGCGAGGTGACGGTCCCGCTGCGCTGACCGGGCAGCCGCACGGAGATCCCCGGCGGCGGTGTCCCGAGCACCGGCCACCGCCGCGGGCGGGGCGACAGCTGGTCGGCGACGCCGGTACCAGGCCCGCGGAATGATCAGCACCGGCAACGGGTTGTCCGTGGGCATGAGCGAAGCAGTAGTGGCGAGCGCGTACGGCGGTCCCGAGGTCCTGTCGGTGATCGACGTCGCCGTCCCGGAGCCCGGGCCCGGTCAGGTGCGCGTCGCGGTCCGTGCCGCGGGTGTGAATCCCTTCGACTACAAGGTGTACAGCGGTGCCTTCGGCACCGATCCGGCGAAGCTGCCGCTGCGGCTGGGCAGCGAGGCGGCCGGTGTCGTCACGGCGGTGGGCGCCGACGCGACCGGCCCCGCCGGCCCGGTCCGGGTGGGCGACGAGGTGATCGTCTATCGCGCGTCCGGGGCGTACGCGGCGGAACTCGTCGTCCCGGCCTCGTCCGTGGTGCCCAAGCCGGCCGGCCTGTCCTGGGAGCAGGCCGGCGGGCTGATGGTCGCCGGAGTGACCGCCGTACACGTCCTCGAAGCGGTCGGACTCGGCGAGGGCGAGACGGTGCTGGTCCACGGGGCGGCGGGAGGGGTCGGCCTGGTGGCCGTCCAGCTGGCCGCGGCACGCGGGGCCACCGTGATCGCGACCGCGAGCCCGGCCAAGCACGAGCTGCTGAGAGAACTGGGCGCGGTGCCGGTCGCGTACGGGCCCGGTCTGGCGGACCGTGTTCGTGCGGCGGCGCCGGAGGGGATCCACGCGGCGGCCGACCTGGTGGGCACCGACGAGGCGGTCGACGTCTCCGTGGAACTCGTGGCCGACCGTTCCCGCATCGCCACCATCGCGGGATTCGAGCGCGGGGCCCGGGCCGGGATCAAACTCCTCGGCGGCGGGCCCGGCGCCGACCCCGGCACCGCGATCAGGCAGGCCGCCCGCCTGCAGCTGACGGAGGCCGTGGCAGCGGGACGGCTGCGCGTCCTGGTCGCGTCCAGCCACCCGCTGCGTGAGGCGGCCGCCGCTCACCGCGAGAGCATGGCCGGTCACACGACCGGAAAGATCGTCCTCGTGCCGTGATCCGGTCGTACCGGCGTCCTACCTGAGGAGGGGGCCCTCCGTCCGGTGCCGGGGCGCCCTGCGGAACCGCGTCGACGCGCACGACGGCATCCGGTCGGCCGGCGGTGTCCTGGCCGCGGCGGCGGTGCCGGTCGCCGTCGGTGCGGGCACCGCCGCGGCGCCCTGCGCCCGTGAAACACATTCGTGAGGTCACGGGTTCGCCCCGTCGTGGCGGTCCTCCCGTGGGGCTGGGGCGCCGGTCTCGTCGGGTACCGACCAGCCCGGGCCGGTCATGCGCCGCCACCGCGGAGATCTGCGGGCCCCGCTCCCGTGGACGGCTGGGCTGACGCAGCGCGAACGCGGGGGTCTCGCCCCGGGCCCGGCGCGGCCACATCCGGCACGCGACCGTGCTCGGCCGGTGGTGATCGCGTACCGCTCCGGTCCGGTGAGTGCCGGACCCCATCGACGCGCCACGTGCGCGGCCACACGGCCGTCTCCTCGTGACCGGCGCCGGGGCCGCGAGGTTGTCTCTCATTCAACTGACCCTGGACGACGGCGGCGTCGGCGTGCGGGAGCGAAGACGCGCTGCTGCACCCGGGGTTGGAGACCCCTGCTGTTGTTCACGATTCAGCCATCTCTGGCGGATCTGCCCCTCGCGCCGTCGGGATGCCGGGGACGGACAGGCCGAAATAGGATGGCCGTAGCGACGGTGCACGGAACCACATGCCCATGGCAGTGGGCCATGGAGGTGCACGATGAGCCACGCCACCGACATCGGTGCCGACCGGCTGCCCGCCATGTCGCGGCCCCGGCTCGACCGGTTGTTCCGCTCCTCCCCGCCCGGGGAGATTCCCCGGGGAACGGGCGAGGGGACGGTGCTCCTCGGACTCGGCCCCCGGACGAACGCCGTGGCGGCCGGGCCGGCGCGCCGTCTCGTCCGGCAGGGCAAGGTCTTCGCCGTCGACGGCCGTGAACTGCGCAACCCGGTCACGCCGTTCGGGATCCGTGCGGTGCGGGCGCGGGTCCACCGGGACGCGAGCTGGCCGGACGGGGGCGCGTGCATCGTCCTGGACCACGCGCACACCGCGCTCGTGGCGCACCGGATCCGGGACGAGGTCCGCAGCGTCGGGCGGGCGGTCTGCCTCGGCACCGTCTACGGGGGCCGGCGCCAAGTCCTGGATTTCAGCCTGACGTTCCGGGCCGAGCGGACCTGGAATTCCTGAGCGGAGGCGGAGGTGCTTGAAGATGCCGTACCAGACGGCGGTCACCGTCCAGGCCGCCCTGCCGCCGGACCGGGTCGCCGAGGTGCGGGAACTGCTGCACGAGGCCGGGCGGAAGAGCACGGCCGGCGAGTTGTTCCCCTTCGCCGAGATACCGGGCCTCCACTTCGCCCGCGTCGTCCTCGTTCCCGAGGGACCCGGCGGCGCCGCGGCGGGCATGCCGCCCAGCGTCGTGTACATGGGCGAGGTGGACGGGCCCGTGGAAGCGCACCTCACCGATCTCGTCCACAAGGCGGGCGACGGTCTGGACCGGGTGTTCGGGCACTGCCCCGGATATCCGGCGAACGGCTCCCCGGACGCGGCGCGGATCGACTGGCTGCGCGCCCACGCGGTGCCCTGCGCCGCCTACTACGTCAACACCGTCGGCAGGGGGCGGCAGCAAATCGATCAGGAAGCCCTGCTGCGCGAGGTGATCGAGGAGTTCCTCGACCGGAACCGACCGGCTCTGGCCAGCCGGAGCCCCATGGAGATCAGGGCCGCCGTCCAGGACTACGTCCGCGGCCGGGAAGACCTCGCCTGGGCCCTCACCGGGCCCGCGCCGCCCCCGCTCGGGTGGCGGATCCGCCGGGCCGCCCACCTGGTCGGGGTTCCGCTGGCGGCCCTGGCGCTGCTGCCGCCTCTCGTGGCCGCCCTGCCGGTCTGGGCCGTCCTGCTCAGGCTGCACGAACGCCGCGACGTCCCCGACCACGCCCGCCCGAGCCACGACCGCATCCGCGAACTCGCGGGCTGCGAGGACTTCGTGGCGCAGAACCCGTTCACCGCCGTCGGCTCCGTCAAGGCCGGTCCGTTCCGGCGGATCACGCTCACCACCGTCCTGTTCGTCGTCGACTACGGCGTCCGGCACGTCTTCGACCGGGGGAACCTCGCGGGGGTCAAGACGATCCACTTTGCCCGCTGGCTGTTCATCGACGGGAAACGGCGGGTGATCTTCGCCAGCAACTACGACGGCAGCCTGGAAAGCTACATGGACGACTTCATCGACAAGGTGGCCTGGGGGCTCAACGCCGTCTTCAGCAACGGCCTCGGCTATCCGCGGGTGCGGTGGCTCGTGCTGGACGGTGCCAGGGACGAGCAGGCCTTCAAGAACTACCTGCGGTGCCACCAGGTGCCGACGCAGGTCTGGTACTCCGCGTACGACACATCGACCGCGCACGACCTCCGTACCAACGCCCTTGTCCGGGCAGGTCTCTTCGGGCACCTCGGCCCCGCCGAGACGGAGGCCTGGCTCGCCCTGTTGTGAAGGGCGCCGAAGGAAGGGTGACACCATGACGACGCCGCTGGAACTCGAGGACATCCAGGGCCTGGTCACCCGGGGCTACCGGACCCTGACGTCGGCCTGCTTCCTGGTGCTCGCCACTGCCGGGCCGGCGGCCACCGCCCGTGCCGCGCTGGGGCGGCTGGCACCCCGCGTGACGAACGGCCTCTCCGATCCCCCGGACACCGCGGTCAACGTGGCCCTCACCTCGGACGGCCTGCGGAGCCTGGGACTGGCGACCCCCGAACTGGACGGATTCCCGTACGAGTTCGTCGTCGGCATGACCGACCCCGACCGCAGCCGCTTCCTCGGGGACGTCGGGGAGAACGCCCCCCGGCACTGGCAGTGGGGCGGCCCGGCCGGTCCGCCCGTGCACGTCCTGGTGCTGCTGTACGCACGCGACGGGCGGCGGCTGCGGCAACTGGAGGACGAGACGCGCCGGGAGGTCCTGGCCCCGGGTGCGTTCACCGAGACCGCACGGCTGGGCACCGCCGAGCTGACCGACCGGGAGCCCTTCGGCTTCCGCGACGGCATCTCCCAGCCCCTCGTCGAAGGGCTGTCCAAGGCCGCAGCGGTGGCCGGCGACGGCGGCACGGGCGGTGACCAGGTGGTCCGGGCGGGGGAGTTCCTCCTCGGCTACCCCAACGAGTACGGGCTGCTGACGGACCGCCCGCTGCTGCCGCCCCGCTACGACCCCCTCGGGGTGCTGCCCCGCGCGCCCGGGGGCGGCGCGGACTTCGGGCGCAACGGCAGCTACCTGGTCTTCCGGCAACTCCGCCAGAACGTCGAGGCCTTCCGCGACTACCTCGACGCGGAGACACGGCGCCCCGACGGCAGCAGCGACCCCGCCGCACAGGAGGCGCTCGCCGCGCACATGGTGGGACGCTGGCCCGGCGGCGCTCCTCTGGTCCGGGCGCCCGACCACGACGACCCCGCGCTGGCGACCGACAACGGCTTCGGCTACCACGCCACGGACCCGGCCGGCCTGCGCTGTCCGCTCGGCGCCCACATCCGCCGGGCCAACCCCCGCGACTCCCTCGACCCCCGCCCCGGTTCCGCCGACTCCGTCGCCGTCGGACGCCGCCACCGGCTGCTCCGCCGCGGCCGGCCCTACGGTCCCGACGGCACGGACGGCTCAAGCGGCACGCAAGGAACCGACGGCACGGAAGGAACGGACGGCACGGAAGGAACAGGGAACGGCCCGGACGCACGCGGACTGCACTTCCTCGGACTGAACGCCAACATCTCCCGCCAGTTCGAGTTCATCCAGCACACCTGGCTCGACAACCCGAACTTCAACGGGCTCCACGACGGGCCCGACCCGATCGTCGCACCGCGCCAGGAGCGCCGGGCGACCTTCACCGAGCAGGGCAGGCCCTTGCGCACCCGCCACGTGGGCCTTCCGCAGTTCGTCACCGTGCAGGGCGGCGCCTACTTCTTCCTCCCGGGCCTGAAGGCGCTGCACTACCTCTGCACGGCCCCGCCCGAGGACGGCCGGCAGTGAACGCCGGGCGGCGACTCAACGACGCGGTCCTGGGATGCGTCCTGCTGGAGCGGCGCGTCGACCCCTATGTGCGCCCGCTGTTCGACCGGACCCTGCTGCGCCCCCTCCAGGCCGCCGTGCAGTGGTGCGTCAACGTACGCCGCCGGGACGAGCACCTGGGCCTCGCCGAGGAGCGGGCCGTACCGGGCGAGGCGGAGGTCGCCGAGGCCATCGCGCGGCAGATGGCCCGCTTCGTGCGGCGCCAGTACCGGCCGGGGCAGGCCCAACGGGCCGGCAACACCAAGACCTACGGGGTCGTCCACGCGGACTTCACCGTCCGCGACGACCTGCCCGCACGGCTGCGGCACGGCGTGTTCCGAACCCCCGCCACCTACCGCGCCTGGGTCCGCTTCGCGGGTCCCGGCCCCCTCGCACCGCCCGACATCAAGGACAACGGGATCCTCAGCATCGGCGTCAAACTCCTCGGCGTCGACGGCGAGAAACTGCTCGACGACGAGCGGTGGACCCAGGACTTCACCGGGATCAGCGCGCCGACCTTCACCACGCCCGACGTCGTCGAGAACCTCAGGCTCCAACGGCACGTCTTCGCGGGTACGCCGGTCCTGTACTTCCTCGACCCCTCCCACCCGCACCTCTGCGACATGATCATGCAGGGGCTGTACGCGAAGACGCAGACCAGCCCGCTGGAGGCCCGCTACTGGAGCTGCGCACCGTACCTCCTCGGGGCGGGCCAGGCCATGCAGTACTCCCTCGTGCCCCGCGAGGGGACCCGCAGCCGGGTGCCCTGGCACCCGCCCGACGACTACCTGCGGCAGGCCCTGGCTGCCGCACTGCGGGAACGCGACGTCTGCTTCGACTTCCTGGTCCAGGTGCAGACGGACGCTCACCGGATGCCGGTGGAGAACGCGTCCGTGGTCTGGCCCGAACACCTCTCGCCGTTCGTACCGGTGGCCACCCTGCGTCTGCTCCGGCAGGAGTGCGATCCCGCCGACCAGTTCGCCCGTGCCGACCGGCTGTCCTTCAACCCCTGGCACGCCCTGCCCGAACACCGGCCGCTGGGCAACCAGAACCGGGCCCGCCGCACGATCTACCTCCAGCTCGCGCGGCTCAGACAGACCATGAACGGCACGCCGCACCACGAACCCGGAGAGGAGGAATGACGGGCCGGCGGCCCGCCCGCGGCCCGACGCGCGGATCAGAACCGCTTCCCATATCGTTGGACATGGACGGGAACATCCTCTGGATGCCCGCCTGGAAGGGACGCTGAGATGGACGTGCGGACAGCCGCGCGCGGTTCTCTGGCCGTGATCCGACTGGTGAACGGCGCAGCGGCGCTGCTGACCCCCCACATGATGGCCCGCCGTCTGGGCGCGGACCCCCGACAGCCCGCCCTGGTCTACGTGCTGCGCATGTTCGGCGTGCGGACCGTGGTCATCGGCGCCCAACTGCTGTGCCCCGCGGACGCGGAGGAACGCGACCGGGAGCTGCGGACCGGCACGCTCATCCACGCCAGCGACGCCCTGGCAGCCGCCTGCGCCGGCCGCGAGGGCCTGCTTCCGCGCCGCATGGCCGCTGCGGCCACGGCGATCTCGACGGTCAACGTCGCCCTGACACTCGTCGCCCGGGGGTGGCCGTGCGGGCTGCCGGACGTCCGCTGACGCCGCAGCCGCCGCGCCGGGCCTCCCGGGACGGGACGCCGGAAGGAATCCCCTCATGAGTACAGCACCACAAGGCCGGGCCCCGTGGTTCGTGCAGCTGCACGACCGGCTGGCGGTCGCCGTCGACCAGAAGATCGGCTGGCAGCGCCTGCCCAAACCCCTCGGTCTGCTGACCCTCGTCGGCCTGCGGGACAACCTGCGCCGCAAGAACCTCTTCGACACCAGCTCCTACCCGTCGCGCGACCTGCCGGCCGTCGGCCCCCCGAACGTGCAGAACCTCACCGGGCGCACGGCCGACGGGACCTACAACGACCTGGCCGATCCCCGCATGGGCATGGCCCGTTCCCGCTTCGGCCGCAACGTGCCGCCGGACCGGGCCTTCCCCGAGCCCGAGCCGCGCCTTCTCTCCCCGAGCCCTCGCGAGGTGAGCCGGGCCCTGCTGACCCGGCACGCGTTCGTCCCGGCGGAGTCCGTCAACGCCCTGGTCGCCGCCTGGCTCCAGTTCATGATCAGGGACTGGGCCAGTCACGGGCAGGGCACCATGGACCGCCCCTGGCGGATCGATCTGGCCGACGACGACCCGTGGCCCACCCCGCCGATGCTGGTGCCGCGCACGATCCCGGATCCGACCCGTCCGGACGGGCACGACGGGCTGCCGCCGACCTTCCTGAACGACAACTCGCCCTGGTGGGACGCCTCTCAGCTGTACGGGAACAACCTGGACGAGCAGCGGTCGCTGCGCACCGGCCAAGGCGGCATGCTCCGGGTCCCCGACGGCCCGCTCTTCCCGGACGACCCGGACAAGGATCCGGCGGGCGTTCCCGGCTTCTGGGTGGGACTGGCCATGATGCACCTGGTCTTCCTGCTCGAACACAACGCCATCTGCGAGGCGCTGCACAACGCCTACCCGACCTGGTCCGACGAGGAGCTGTTCCAGCGGGCGCGGCTGATCAACGCGGCGCTCATCGCCAAGATCCACACGGTGGAATGGACCCCCGCCGTCATCAGCCACCCGACGACCGTCACCGCCCTGCACGCCAACTGGTACGGCCTGCTGGGCGAGCGCCTGCACAAGCTGCTCGGCCGTCTCGGCGGGGGCGAGGTGCTCAGCGGCATCGTGGGCGGGCGCACGGACCACTTCGGCGTCCCGTACTCGCTCACCGAGGAGTTCGTCGCCGTCTACCGTATGCACCCCCTCATCCCGGACGACTGGAGCTTCCGGTCCGCCGCCGACGACGCGCTCCTCCAGGAGGCCACCTTCCGGGAACTGACGGGGTGGCACGCGTACGACGTCCTCGGCAAGCACACCCTGACCGACCTGCTGTACTCCTTCGGCACCTCGCACCCGGGCCTGGTGACCCTGCACAACTACCCCCGCTTCCTCCAGGAGTTCCAGCGGCCCGACGGCATGCTCATGGACCTCGGGGCCGTCGACATCCTGCGTTCGCGAGAGGTGGGCGTGCCCCGCTACAACGAGTTCCGGCGCCAGCTCCACCTCCGCCCCGCCGCGGACTTCCACGCCCTCACGGACAACCCCGTCTGGGCCGAGGAACTGCGCCGGGTCTACGACGGGGACATCGAGCGCGTCGACCTCTCCGTGGGCATGTTCGCCGAACCCCGCCCCAAGGGCTTCGCGTTCAGCGACACGGCCTTCCGCATCTTCGTCCTGATGGCCTCCCGCCGCCTCAACAGCGACCGGTTCCTCACCAGGGACTACACGCCGCAGGTGTACACCCCGGCCGGCCTGGACTGGATCGAGAACAACAGCATGACCAGCGTGCTGCTCCGGCACTTCCCGGGGCTGCGGGCGTCCCTGCGGTCGGTGGACAACGCCTTCGCCCCCTGGGCCGTCGCGGGGAGCCCGCGGTGAGACACGAGGCGGATTATGGGACGCGCGGCCTGCCGGCCCCGCCGGGAGACGCACGCCCCACCACGCTGTCGCGCGTGCCCGGATGCGTCCTGGCCGTCCTGGCCCTGGCCGTCTTCGGCGTGGGGCTCTGGATCCGCCACGGTGCCCCCGCCGTCGACGACGTCGGGCTGCAACTGGCCGGCGACGCGCGTGCGGCGCACGCCCTCGTCGGCGACCGGACGGCCGACTTCCGTACGGCGCTGACGGCGGACTTCGTCGTCGTGGGCACGTACACCGTCAGCACGGTGCTCGCGTTCTGGCTGAGCGGCCGCACCATAGCGGTGCGCATGAGACACCGCTGCCTGATCGTGTACGGCATCGGCGCGGTCGCCGCGGCGTGTGTGTGCGCCGTGACCGAGAAGCTGCTGCTTCTCCACGGACTGGGCGGCGCCGACTGGGCGTTCGCGTGGGCGGCGGGCTTCGCGACGGTCAAGTGGCTGCTGCTCGTCCTCACCGTCCCGGCCGCCGCCGTCCTGGTGGGGCTCGTCCTCAAACGGGCCGCGTTCCACGGCTGCGCCCGGCGCAGGTACGACAGGGAGCGCGCGTCCCACCCCGCTTGCGTCTGCGGAAACGAGCACCGAGGCGACACCACCGGCGCACCCCCCGAGGGGCCCGACGTCGTCGCGCCCTGGCCCGTGATGGCGTGGGGCCGGTGGCGCTGGCCGGGCACGGCGCGCCGTGACCCTCCCCGGTCCCGGCAGGCCCGCTGGGAGAACGGCGCCCGGGTGCCCCCCGGCCGGGAACAGGGCGGGCTCGGCTTCTGCGTCTCGGGCGGCGGCATCCGCTCCGCCTGCTTCACCCTGGGCGCGCTCCAGGCCCTGCGCCCCCAGCTGCGCACGGCGCGCTACCTGGTGTCGGTCTCCGGGGGCGGCTACACCACGGGCGCCCTGCAACTGGCGCTGGCCGGGACGGGCCGCGGCGCCGGGGAGGACCGGTACCGGGCCGGTGCCGGTGACGTCTTCATGCCCGGCACACCGGAGGAGGACCACACCCGTCGGCACTCGAAGTACGTCGCGGAAGGCACCGGCCAGTGGCTGGCCGCCGTCGGTGCCGTACTGCGGGGCCTGCTGGCCTCCCTCGGGCTGCTCACCGCGACTCTGCTCGTCCTGGGGCTCGCCCTGAGCTGGGGCTACCACCTCGTGCCGCTGGCGGACCCGACCCGGCTCCCGGGCTTCCGGGGACCGGCGCTGTGGGCCGTGCTGGCCCTCCTGTGCGGCGCGGCCGCCTTCTGGTTCCTCTGGCTGGTGTCCCTGTTCCTCTCCAGGCAGTTCCTGTCGGACGTGCTGAAGAGGACCTACCTCACGTTCGTGGCGGCGGGCCTGCTGCTCGCCGTCGTGGTGGTCGTCCTCCCCGCGCTGGAGTGGGCGACGGCGCGCCTGTGGACGCTGCACGCCCCGGCGAGCGCGCTGAGCGGCGGAGTCGTGGGGCTGCTCACCTATGTGACCGTGCTGGCCGGCACCACGTGGCGGCGCGTCGAGTCCACCGAGCGCGCCGTCGCGTCCGCCAGGCGCTCACGACTGGTGCGGGCCCTGCCCGTGGTCGGCAAGTACCTGCTCGTCTGGGTGGCTCTCGTCGTGGTGGCCGTGGCCTCCCTGCTCGTTCTGGGCGGGGCGATCCACGTCGGGCGGACCTGGCCCGCGGCCGTCCAGATCGGCCTGCCCGTCGTCCTGTGCGCGGTCGCGCTGAGCCTCGACCAGACGTGGACGAGTCTCCACCCCTTCTACCGCGCCCGGCTGGCCAGCGCCTTCGCCGTCCGCCGCAGGACCGAACCGGACGGCGAACAGCTGGCGGTCCCCTACGCGTTCGACGAGCCGACGCCGCTCGCCTGCTACGGCAGGCGGCCCCACGGCTTCCCCCAGGTCGTCTTCGCCGCGGCGGCCAACCTGTCCGGCGACGACCGCACACCGCCGGGGCGGCACGCGGTGTCGTTCACCTTGTCGTACGACTACGTCGGCGGCCCGGACGTCGGCTACGCCCGGACGGACGTCCTGTGGAACCGCACCAGACCGGTCATCCGCAAGGACCTGACCGTCGAGTCGGCCGTCGCCGTCTCCGGTGCGGCCTTCGCCTCCGCCATGGGACGCCAGGCGCGCGCGTTCCAGACGCTCTTCGCGATCTCCAACGCCCGGCTCGGCACCTGGCTGCCCAACCCCGGGGTGCTGGCGGCCCTGTGGGACGAGCACGCCGACTGGGCGCTGCCGCCGATGCCCGGCATCCGCCGCCTGCCGTACCTGCTGCGGGAAGTGTCCGGCCGCTACCCGCTGGACGACCGGATGCTGCTGGTCACGGACGGCGGCCACTACGAGAACCTCGGCCTGGTCGAACTGCTCCGGCACGGCGTCACCACCGCCGTGTGCGTGGACGCGAGCGGCGGCTCCGGGGCCTTCGCCCCCGCGCTGGGCGAGGCCATCACGCTGGCCCGGGAGGAACTCGGGGTCGAGATCAGGATCGCGCGGGAGGACTGGCAGAAGCTCGTGCCCGGCAGCGCGCCTCCCCTCACACCGCAGCCGCCTCAGCCGACCCAGCCGCCCCCGCCGAACCCACTGGCCGCCCTCGACCTGCGGCTCTCGGCCGACTGCGTGGTGGAGGGCGAGATCGTGTACCCGCGCCCGCTGGTGGACGAACGGGGCCGAAGGCTGGGGACGCGGGGACGGCTGATCGTCGCCCGGGCCTCGCTGACCCCCGACATGCCGTACGCACTCCTCGCCTACGCCCAGGCCAACCGGGTCTTCCCCTACGACGGCACCAGCGACCAGTGGTTCGACAGCCGGCGCTTCGACGCCTACCAGGCACTCGGCCACTGGATCGGCGAGCGGGTCGCGAAACGACTCCCGGTGGAGAGCGGCGCACCCCGGACCGGCCGCCGAGGTGCCGCGAGCCCGGAGACGGAGCAGCGGGAAGCGGTGCCTCACGGGAGGGCGGGCGGAACAGCGGCCTGAGAGAAGGGCCGGGCCGCCTGTTCGCGCGGTCGGCCGGTGTCCGGGAGGTGTTCACCGGCCTGACCGCCGCCTGCGGCGGGGTGTGCTGTCTGTTCGACACCGGCGACGGTGCTCCCGAGCAGGTGCTGGCTCTACGGTGAGGCGACCCGGGAGACCGTCTCCGGTCCCCGCTTCCCCGATCCGCGAGCCCTCGCGGCGACGTGGCCCGACCCCGACCGGTGAGCACGGCACAGGGCGACGCCGCCACCGGTGCCGTGGACGTGCCGGGCGTCGCCGCGCGGTTGACCGCTCGCCCGTCGGCTGTCAGCCCAGCCGCTTCAGCAGTTCCTCGGCGACCGGCGCGGAGGAGGCCGGGTTCTGGCCGGTGATCAGGTTGCGGTCCACCACGACGTGCGGAGCCCACGGCTCGCCCGCCCGCACTTCGACGCCCGCCTCGGTCAGCCGGTCCTGGAGCAGCCACCTGGCCTGTCCGGCGAGGCCGCCCTGGGTCTCCTCCTCGTTGGTGAAGGCAGCCGCGTGGTAGCCGGCGAAGGCGTTGCCGCCGTCGGGGCGGACCGCGGCGAGCAGGGCGGCCGGGCCGTGGCAGACCACGGCGAGCGGCTTGCCCGAGTCCAGGGCCGCCACCAGCAGCCGGCCCGACTCGGTGTCCACGGCCAGGTCCTCCATGGGGCCGTGCCCGCCCGGGTAGAACACGGCGGCGAAGTCGGCGAGGTCCACCTCCGCGAGCTTCACCGGCGTCCGCAGCTCGGTCATCTCCTCCAGCGCGCGGGCGATCTCGTCGGCCTTCTCCTGGCCGCCGTTGACCTCGGGGGCCAGGCTCGCCCGGTCGACCGGCGGCACCACACCGCCCGGCGTGGCGACGACGACCTCGTGACCGGCGGCCTTGACGGCCCGGTAGGGGACCACGGCCTCCTCGGCCCAGAAGCCGGTCGGGTGCGCGGTGCCGTCGGCGAGCGTCCAGTGATCGGCGCCGGTCATCACGAACAGGATCTTCGACATGGGTTCTCTCTCCAGAAGGCTTGCGTCCACGTGCGGCTCGGGACCGCGGTCGCGGCGGCCCGGGCCGTCGAGAAGAACGTAGGCGAGACCACCCATAGGCATCCAATGAAGGAGCGCATGGCTGACATTGGATTCCCTATGGCTAGCCCGGGGAATAGGAGACGGCCATACTCGGACCCGTGGAGACCGCTTCCCTGGACCTGAACCTGCTGCGCACCTTCCTCGCGGTGTACCGATCCGGTTCCTTCACCGGCGCCGCCCGGCTGCTCGGGCTGTCCCAGCCGACGGTGACGACGCAGATGCGCGCGCTGGAGCGGCAGACCGGCCGGGAACTGTTCGAACGGCTGCCGCGCGGGGTCACGCCGACCCCGGTGGCCGACGAGCTGGCGGCCCGGATCGCCACGCCCCTGGACGAGCTGGCCGCCGTCGCCGGCCCCACCCCGCCGGCGGGGGCACGGGCCGAGCCCGTCCATCTGGCCGGCCCGGCGGAACTCCTGTGCACCAGGGCCCTGCCGGCCCTCGCGCCGCTGATCGCCGATGGGGTGCGGCTGCGGGTGGCGACCGGGCTGACCGATCCGCTGCTGGACGAACTGCGCTCCGGCCGCCACGACCTGGTGATCGCCACCACCCGCCCACGCGGCCGTACGGTGCACGCCGTGCCGCTCACCGACGAGGAGTTCGTGCTCGTCGCGGCCCCGGCGTGGGCCGAGCGGCTGACGGGGCGCGGACCCGCGCCGGAGGCCGAGGACGGGGGAGCCGACGGCCGGGCACGCGCCGCCGCGGCCTCCTTCGACCCCGCCGTCCTGCACGAGGTCCCGCTCATCACCTACGCCGAGGACCTGCCGATCGCCCGCCGGTACTGGCGGCACGTCTTCGGCCGGCGGCTGTCGCGTACCGCCGCCGTGACCGTCCCCGACCTGCGCGGGGTGCTCGCGGCCGTGGCCGCAGGCGCCGGGTTCAGCGTGCTGCCCCGCTATCTCTGCCAGGACCTCCTGGCATCCGGCGCGCTCGTCGCCCTGCTGGAACCCGAGGACCCGCCGATCAACACCGGCTTCCTCGTCCAGCGCCCCGGCGCGTCCGACAACCCCGACGTGGCCCGCGTCCGCGCCGTCCTGCTGCGGGCGGCGCGCAGGTGGTAGACCGGTGGGCGGGGCCGTTCCGCGTCGGCGGCCTCCTTCGGCGCAGAGGATGGGACATCCGGTACGCCGGCCTGCGGTCCGAGCTCCAGCAGCAACTCCCGTCCCGCCGCCCCGCGTCGCGTGCCGGACCGGCCAGTTCGGCCGGGTGCAGGGCCTTGCCGATGCCGTGCGTGGCGGTACCGAACAGCCGGTCGCCGCCGACATCGTCGTGGCGCTCCTTTCCGGATGGCGGGGCCGGATTGCGGGGCCGACGATGGTGCTGTGGGGTACGGCCGCCGCCGCAGCGCCGGTGGTGTCCGAGGCCGCCGGGGGACGGAGGCCGGCCCCGGCCGCGGTTCCGCGGCCGGAAGGGAGGACACCGTCATGCTGGAAGTGAAGACGGTCGAGAAGCCGGACGAACGGCGCGACTTCCCCCGCGGCCACCTCGACGCCCTCCACCTGACCGGGCTCGACTTCGCGGTGGGCACCTTCGAACCCGGGTGGCGCTGGTCGGAGTGCGTGGCGCCGATCGCGGGCACCGAGAGCTGCATGGTCCACCACAACGGGTACGTGGTCCAGGGCCGAATGCACCTGCGCATGGACGACGGCGGTGAGAGCGAGGTCGGCCCCGGCGACGTCTTCGTCTGCCCGCCCGGCCACGACGCCTGGGTGGTGGGCGACGAGCAGGTCGTGGTCCTCGACTTCGCCGGGACGATGGCGAACGAGTACGCCAAGGGCTAGCCGGGCACGGATTCCCTCCGCTTGTCTCCTCGCCCCGCCGGGCCGCCCAGCGGTCCGGCGGGGGCTACGCGTCGAAGGCCTCCGCCTCCTCCTCCGCGAAGGCGATCGCGTCCGCGTGGCCGAACAGGCCCGGGAGGCCGCCGGTGTGGAGGAACACCGTCCGCTCGCCCGGGCGGACGCTGCCGTCGCGGACCGCGGCGTGCAGGCCGGCCAGGGCGCGGCCGGTGTAGACGGGATCGAGGACCAGACCCTCGGTGCGGGCGGCGAGGCGGAGCGCCTCCCGTACCGGGGCCGTGAGAGCCGCGTAGCCGGCGCCCACCTGGTCCCGGCGGATCCGCAGGGTGTCCGGCGTGATCTCCTCCGCCGTGAGCGGAGCGGCGAACTCCGCGACCGCCGCGGCCGGGTCGGCCAGGGCGCCCACGTCGACGCCGAGTACCGACCCGCCGCCCAGGGCCGCGACCAGCCCGGCCATCGTGCCGCCCGAGCCGAGGGCCACGACCGCCGTCCGCAGATCCGGCAACTGCTCGCGCAGCTCGGTGCCGCACCGTACGTACCCCTTGGCTCCCAGCGCGCTGGAGCCGCCGAACGGGATCAGCGCCGGGCGGGCGCCGTCGGACCGCAGACGCGCGCAGACCTCGGCCGCCGCCGTGTCCAGCCCTGCCTGGTCCACGTCGCCGGCCCAGGCGAGCCGCGCCCCGAGCAGGCCGTCCAGGGCGAGGTTCCCGGAGCGGGAGGCGCCCCGGGTGCCGCGCAGGACGAGGACGACGTCCAGCCCGAGCCGGGCGCCCGCGGCGGCGGTCAGCCGGGCGTGGTTGCTCTGCGGGGCACCGGTGGTGACGAGGGTGTCCGCGCCCTCGGCGAGGGCCGCGCCCACCGTCCACTCCAGCTTGCGGATCTTGTTCCCGCCGCCGCCCAGGCCGGTCAGGTCGTCCCGCTTCACCCACAGGTCCTCCGGGCCGAGCCCGAGCGCGGCGGCCAGCCGGGGCGCCGGTTCCAGGGGGGTGGGGAAGGTGCCCAGCGGCACGGGCGGGTGGGTCATGGTGACGTCCTCGGGTCGGTGTCGGGGTGGGGGCCAGTCGATCACGGCCGGGCACCCGGCGTCACACCGGCAGCAGACCCGCGATCAACGCGCTGAGCTGCGCGGCCGTGCGGCACTCGTGCATCTCCACCAGCTCGGCGTACGCGGGCGCGGCCGAATCGCCGGTGCCCCAGCGGTCGCGTGGCTCGGGGTTGAGCCAGTAGACGCGCCGGGCCCGCCGGGCCAGCTCGCGTACGGCGGGGAGGTTCGGGTCGCTCATGTTCGTGCGGGCGTCACCGAGGACGAACACCGTCGTACGCGGCCCCACCGCACCGCCGTACCGCTCGGTGAACTCGCCCAGCGCCACGCCGTAGTCGCTGCTGCCGTGCCAGCCGGTGAGGGTGGCCTCGGCGCGGATGCGGGCGCTCAGCCCGTCGGGGTCGGCGCGGCCGTGATCGAGCAGACCGGTGACCTCGTCGAGCCGGTTGACGAACGCGAACACGCGCACCTTGCCGAACTGGTCGTGCAGGGCCTGCACGAGGAGCATGGTGAAGTCGGAGAAGCCGGACACCGAGCCGGACACGTCGCACAGCAGCACCAGTTCGGGCCGGACCGGGCGGCGCCGCCGCAGCACCGGCCGCATCGGCCCACAAAGCTGTCATGGACGTGACAGAAATGGATCAGCAAGCGCACCTCCACCCCACAAGGAGAGCCGCATGCCCATCCCGGGTTCGCCTGCGAAGC